>JAQGNU010000099.1 GCA_028291645.1 Nevskia sp. | reverse complement strand
GCTTCGACGAACGTGTCGATGCCTTTGACCAGCGCGTAAGTGATGCGCTCACCCAGCGGCAGGCTGCGCCAGGCTTCGTCGGCCACTTCCTGCTTGGCGCCATCGCCTTTGAATTTGCCGGCGATTTCGACTAGCCGCTCGGTGCCGTCGGTGCCGGGACCGGCACGATTCAGGATCACATCCTCGATGCGCTCGCGCAGTTCCGGGTCGATCTGGTCGTACACCACCAGCGCACCGGCGTTGACGATGCCCATGTCCATACCGGCCTTGATCGCGTGGTACAGGAACACTGCATGGATCGCTTCGCGCACCGGGTTGTTGCCGCGGAACGAGAACGACACGTTCGACACGCCGCCGGAAATTTTTGCGCCAGGCAGATTCTGCTTAATCCAGCGCGTCGCCTCGATGAAGTCGACGCCATAATTGTTGTGTGCTTCGATTCCGGTAGCAACCGCGAAGATGTTCGGATCGAAGATGATGTCCTCGGCCGGGAAGCCGACTTCCTGGGTGAGGATGTCGTAGGCACGCTGGCAGATGATTTTGCGCCGCTCCAGCGTGTCGGCCTGGCCGTCCTCGTCGAACGCCATCACCACGACTGCCGCGCCGTAGCGCCGGCACAGCTTGGCCTGCTCGATGAATTTCGGAATGCCTTCCTTCATCGAGATCGAGTTGACGATAGGCTTGCCTTGAACACATTTCAGGCCGGCTTCGATCACTTCCCATTTCGAGGAATCGATCATCAGCGGCACGCGCGAGATATCCGGCTCACTGGCGATCAGCTTGAGGAAGCGATCCATCGCCGCCTTGCCATCGAGCATGCCCTCATCCATGTTGACGTCGATCACCTGCGCGCCGGCTTCGACTTGCTGGCGTGCTACGGCGACGGCAGCGGCATAGTCGCCGGCCTTGATCAGGTCGCGGAACTTGGCCGAGCCGGTGACGTTGGTGCGCTCGCCGACGTTGACGAAGCCTAAGCTCGCATTGATCGTCAACGGCTCCAGGCCGGCGAGGCGGCAAGCGCCTTCCGGCTGCGCCAGCACACGCGGCTTTTTGCCGCGCACATGCTGCGCGATGTGTTCGATATGCGCCGGCGTGGTGCCGCAGCAGCCGCCGACGATGTTGACCAACCCGGCTTCGGCAAACTCTTCGATGATGCAGGCGGTGTCGTCCGGCTGTTCGTCGTACTCGCCGAACGCATTCGGCAGACCGGCATTCGGGTAGCAGGAGATGTAGCAGTCGGCGATACGCGACAGCTCGGCGATGTAGGGCCGCATTTCCTTGCCGCCAAGCGCGCAATTCAAACCGATCGCGAACGGCCGCGCATGCCGCAACGAGTTCCAGAACGCTTCGGTGACCTGGCCCGACAGCGTGCGCCCGGACGCATCGGTGATGGTGCCGGAGATGATCACCGGCAGCCGCAGCCTAAGTTCGTCGAACACCTGCTCGACCGCGAACACCGCTGCCTTGGCGTTGAGCGTGTCGAAAATGGTCTCGATCATGATGATGTGGGCGCCGCCATCGATCAGTCCGCGCGTACATTCCGCATATGCGGTCACGAGCTGGTCGTAGCTGATGTTGCGTGCGCCCGGGTCGTTGACGTCGGGCGAAATCGACGCGGTGCGGTTGGTCGGCCCTAAGGTGCCGGCGACGAAGCGCGGCTTGTCCGGCGTCGACAGTGCATCGGCTTCGAGCCGCGCGATGCGGGCCGCCTCGACATTCAGCTCGTAGGCGAACTCTTCCATGCGGTAATCCGCCATGGAAATGGTCTGCGAGTTGAAAGTGTTGGTCTCGATGATGTCGGCGCCGGCGAGCAGATACTTACGATGAATCTCGCGGATGATCTGCGGCTGCGTCAGCGTCAGCAGATCGTTGTTGCCCTTCAGATCGCTCGGCCAGTCCTTGAAACGCTCGCCGCGATAATCCGCTTCCCCGAGGCCGTAGCCCTGAATCATCGTGCCCATCGCGCCGTCAATGACCAGGATGGCTTCGCGAGCGCGGGCATGCAGGCGGGCTGCGATATCGAGTTGTGGCAAATGGGGTGGTAGATCATCCATGGTGAATTTGTATCCTGTTATCCGGATAAGCAGATGGCGATTTCTTGGCGATTTACCGCGGCCTGGAGCATGCGTTGTTTTCGGGTTGACAGTGCCGTTCGAGCGGTTAACCTTCGTAAAGTGCAAAGCACACGGGGGATTTTCTCTCGCGTAAGCAGACGTCGCAGCGGCGGATTGTGCGGCGCCTCCGTATATGAGGGTCGCATCTGCTGCCAGCAGGGGATGCAACGCCCGTCGAGGCCCGGCCTGGGCTGGCCGAGGTGACGGCAAGACTGGGGAAATAAAGGGAATTTATGGCTGCAAGCATTCATCCGCTATTTCCGGGGTCGGCCGCGACCGGCGCGGATGCGGCCGAGCGCGCTGCGGCCGAACAGCATCCCCTGGTCGTTGCATTACGCGATGCCACGCTGGCCGTGTTGAAGGAGTCGCTCAGGCAGTTGTTTGATCGGGCTGACGATTTGCTGTTTGAAATGGGCGAAAAAGCCAGCAACGATGCTGAACGCCGCCGCTATTTCGACACCATGCGCGTACTGCGGCTCGAGAACAGCCGCGTCACCCAAACCTTCGCCGCCGATTTCTCGTATGGCTTCGCGCCCACGCCCGTGCGCACTGCGCCCGAGCTTGGCGAGTTCGACCTGGACCGGCTGGCGATACAGCCGACCGAGGAGCTGGAGGAGCGCATCGCCATCGCCAATATGGCGGCGAAGGCGGAAGGCTTGTTCAAGAATGCGCTGTGGGAAGTGGAGCGGCGGCTGCAGATCGCCGCACGCGAATTCGGCGTACCGGTGTCGCCGCGCGCACTCAGCCCGAGCCGCATTTGCGAGGCGTTTGGCGCTGCGATCGGCGAGCTGGATACCGAGTTTCAGATCAAGCTGGTGGTGTACAAGCTGCTCGATCGCTCGGTACTGCGCGATTTCGAGCGTGTCTATGCGATTGCACTGGATCTGCTCGATCGCGACGGCATCGATGCCACGCGCAAGAGCGCTCCACGGGCCAGCGCTGCGCGAGCGGACGTCGCGGCGACGACATCGGCCGCGAGCGGCGCCAGCGAATTGCTACGCCAATTCGGGCTCGATCCAAACCATCTGCAAAAGACCAATGAACCCACCGCCGCGGAGCTAGGTCGTCTGCTGCAGACGCTGCTAACCAGCGCGTCGACGCCCGCAGCGCAAGCGTCGACGCAACGCCTGTCGATGGCAGCGCAGCTGCTGCAGGAGATGCTGGCCGAACCACTGCTGCCGCCGGCCTTGCGGCCGACGATCGAGAACTTGCGCTACCCGGTGTATCGCAGTGCACTGACCGACGCCAGCTTCTTCAGCGACGCCGCACATCCGCTGCGGACACTGCTGGCGGATCTGGTCGAGTCCGGCGTCAATGCGCATGCCGGCAACGCCGACGCGCAGACGCAGCTGCGCGAGCTGCTGCGGCATGTCGCCAGCCTCGACGTATTCAACCCTGTCAGCCCTGCCGGGATCGGCGCCAGCGGCGGCCTGGCCAGTGCACCGGGGCTGGATGCCGCAGAAGCCGAGCATTTCATGCAGCAGCTGCGCGAACAGACCCGCGCGCGGCGCGAAGCCCTGCTGATGCGGGTACGCCGCCAGATTGCGCAGGAACTGGAAGTGCAGACGCTGGGCCGCGACGTACCCGCGCAGGTGATGAAGCTGCTGCGCAGCGGCATCGGCCCCTTGATGGCGCTGCGCCTGCTGCGCAATGGGCACAGCAGCACCGCTTTTCAGGGTGCGCAGGATCTGCTCAAGCGCGTTCTCCACAGCCTCGAATTCATGTCGCCGCCGACGTCGTTCGAACTGCAGTCGCGCGACGAACTGATCGTGACGATCGCCACCGCACTCGGCGGGGTCGGCATGGAAGGCCCGAAGATCGAAACGCTGCTGCAAGGCCTGCAGGACGTCTACGCGCTGCTCGATGGTAACGACGCCGGCCGAATCGCGCCGCTGACGCCGGCAGAAGAACAGCTGCTGCGCAGTGATGTAGACCCAGGGGATACGCCGGTCAGTAGCGTGCGCGAAGAATCGCCGCTGCCGTCGGTGACGGTAATGGAATTGCTCGGTCGCGTGCTGACACCGGAGAGTTGGTATCGCGTGTTCGACGCCGATCAGAACCAGACCCGCTGGCTCAAGCTGGCCTCGTTTTATCCGCAGCAGGACAGCATCCTGTTCAGCGGCTTCGACGAGACCAGCAAACTGCGCCTGCGCGCACAGCGCTTCGCCGCGGATCTGGCACAGGGCTTCTCCGAACCGATCAATCCCGGCGCTGCGGCGCGCGAAGCGCTCGAGCAGTTGCGCAGCGCAAAATCGCGCGGCGTGTTCTGAATCCATGGTTCGTGCGCGTTACCGGCGCCTTTGGTAACGCCCGGCAGACACTCGATCCGCGGCACCAGCAGAAGGCGCTGCTTGACAGCGGCATCGAGTGATCGAATAATTAATTGAACGATCGTTTTATAAAACCTGAGGAGACGCCGATGAGCACCGCTACCCTGAACGCCCCAGCCTGGACCGACAGCAAGCGCCATCTATGGTTGCTCGGCATCGTCGTCATGGGCCTGCCGATGTACGGCTACCTGTTGTTTCTATGGACCGGGCTCGGCATTTTCTGGTGGATGACCCCGGTGGTGGTTTACGGCCTGATCCCCTTATTCGATCGCCTGATCGGCGAGGACAACGCCAATCCGCCGGATTCGGCGATGGCCCAGCTGGCGGCCGATCCGTACTACCGCTATGTCGTGTTTGCGGCCATTCCGCTGCAATACGCCACCTTCATCTGGGGCACGCATATGGCGGTCACCGGCGGACTCGCCTGGTGGGCCTGGCTCGGCTTGCTGGTGTCGGTTGGCATGACCTCGGGCCTGGCGATCAATGTCGGCCATGAACTCGGCCATCAGACCGCAGTGCTCGAGCGCTGGCTCGCCAAGATCGCGCTGGCGCCGGTGATGTACGGCCACTTCTACACCGAGCACAACCGCGGCCATCACGTGCGCGTCGCCACGACGGAAGATCCGGCCTCGTCACGCTTCGGCGAAACCTTCTATGAATTCCTGCCGCGCTGCGTCTACGGCTCGATCCGTTCGGCCTGGGAGATCGAGCAGAAGCGGCTGGAAAAGCAGGGCAAGCGCGTGTGGTCGCTGGACAACGACAATCTGCAGGCCTGGGGCATCACCGTGCTGCTGTTCGGCGCGATGACGGCCTGGCTCGGGGTTTGGGCGCTGCCGTTCATGATCCTGCAGGGCGCCATCGGCGGCAGCCTGCTGGAGGTGGTCAACTATCTGGAACACTACGGCCTGCTGCGGCAGAAGAAGGCCGACGGCAGTTACGAGCGCTGCCAGCCGCATCATTCCTGGAACTCGAACCATCTGGCGACCAATGTGTTCCTGTACCACCTGCAGCGTCATTCCGATCACCACGCTTATCCGACGCGCTCGTTCCAGACTTTGCGCAATTTCGACGGCCTGCCGCGGCTGCCGTCGGGTTATGCCGGCATGATTCTGGCGGCGTATCTGCCGCCGCTGTGGTTCCGTCTGATGGACCCGAAAGTGGTCGCGCATTTCCACGGTGATATGCGTCAAGCCAACATCAAACCGTCGATTCGCGCGCGCGTCATAGCGAAATACGCCCCGGCTGCGGCATAATTTGGCTTCTTGCGGCGGCGTATCTGCACGATACGCCGCCCTCTTTTTGTCAAACAGCTTTAGGGTTCAAGCAATGAAGAAGTGGCAGTGCCTGGTCTGCGATTTCGTATACGACGAGGCCAAGGGCCTTCCCGAAGAAGGCATTGCCCCCGGCACGCGCTGGGAAGACGTGCCCGAGTCCTGGACCTGTCCGGACTGCGGCGCGGCCAAGTCCGATTTCGTGATGGCTGAGGTCGACTGAGCCTGCCAGCCGGCGTTCATCCCGCGCGCCCGCCCGCTTTACCGCGACTGAAGTCGTCGGCATATTAGCGACACCAGCGCCGGTGCAACTGCACTAAGGCATCCAGGATTGCAGCCTCGGGGGATTGGGCCATGGCGAATACGGAATGGCGGATCAAAGGCGTCGAACTGGCGAATTGCAACTGCGCAACGGGTTGCCCGTGCCAGTTCAATGCGCTGCCCACCTATGGCAACTGCAGGGCGATGACCGCCGTACGCATCAAGCAGGGCCATTTCGGCGACATCCGGCTCGACGGTCTGTGCGTAGCCATCACCGGCGCGTGGCCGGGGCCGATCCATATGGGCAACGGCAGCTGGCAGAGCATCGTCGATGAACGCGCCGACGCGGATCAGCGCATCGCGCTGGAAGCGATCTCGACCGGCCAGCACACCGATCCGGGCGGCAGCGTGTTCCAGATCTTCAATTCGATGGTGACGACGCGGCTGCAGACGCTGTTCAAGCCGATCGACTTCACGTTGGACTACGCCGCCGGCACAGGCCGCGTCAGCATTCCCGATGTGCTCGAAACGCAGGGCGAACCGATCAAGAATCCGATGACCGGCCAGCCGCATCGCGCCACCGTCAGCCTGCCGGGCGGCTTCGAATTCACCGAGGCCGAGTTCATCGCCGGCAACACCAAGAGCAGCGGCGAGATCAGCCTCGACTTCAGCGGCACGCACGGCCATATCGCCCGCGTGCACTGGAGCACCCACGGCGTCATCCGCTAGGCAGGCGGGCATGGCGGTCGGCACGACGACCGCGCTGGAGACTCTGCTCAGACGCGACCGGCTGATGGTGTCGATGGGCCTGGCGGCGGCCGTCGCACTGGCCTGGCTCTACATCACGCCGATGGCGCTCGATATGTACGGCACGATGAACGGCCCGGCGCAGTGGATGATGACGGCGACCTGGGATGCGCACTACCTGCTGCTGACGTTTCTGATGTGGACCGCGATGATGCTCGGCATGATGTTGCCGAGCGCGGCGCCGACGCTGCTGCTCTACGCCGCCCTGCTGCGCGGCAGTAGCGCGGCCACATCCACGACGCTGCGGCCGGTATCGCAGGTCTACGCCTGCAGCGTCGGCTATCTACTGGCCTGGACCGGTTTCAGCCTGCTCGCCACCGGACTGCAATGGGCGCTGAGTCGGCTTGCCTTGCTGTCGCCGATGCTGATCAGCGCCAGCCCACTCCTCGGTGGATCGATCCTGATCGCGGCCGGCATCTACCAATGGACGCCGCTGAAGCGCGCCTGTCTCGATGCCTGCCGCAATCCCGCCGGGTTTCTTGCCGGCCATTGGCGCCCGGGCACCCGCGGGGCTTTGCGCATCGGTTGGGAACATGGCCTCTACTGCGTCGGCTGTTGCTGGGTGCTGATGCTGCTGTTGTTCTTCGGCGGCGTAATGAATCTGGCGTGGATCGCGGCGATCAGCCTGTTCGTGCTGCTGGAAAAGCTGATGCCGTTCGGCGCGCAAGGCGGGCGGCTCAGCGGATTGGGACTGCTGGCCGCAGGCTTGTTCGTGGTTCTTGCACGCTAATTGTTCGCACCACATACGGCGCCTGCAACTCTGATCGGCGCCCGCACTCGAACCCCCATGATTCGCGCACTCCGCTGCCTGCTCGTCTCAATCGCCGCCTGCGGTCTCGGCAGCTGTAGCCTCGACCGGCTGGCCTACGATCACCTGGATTTTCTGGCACGGCATTACGTCTCCGGCTTCGTCGATCTGCGCCCGACGCAGCAGCAGGCGTTCGACCAGGCCTTTGACCGACTGTGGCGCTGGCATCGCAGCAGCGAACTACCACGTTATGCGAGCGCAGTCCGTCGGCTGGCGGCGGTTTTCCAAACAGCGCAGACACCGCAGCGGATCGACCAGGAACTGAGCACGCTGGATCAATTCGGTACACCGCTGTCGCAGCATCTGCTCGGCGAGCTGGCGCCTTTGCTGACGCTGCTCGACGATCGGCAGGTTGCGCAGATTCTCAAGGAAGTCGACCGACGCATCGATAAATCGGCCAAGCGTGCCGCCAAGCTCGATGACGCGCACTGGCGTAGCCACGAGTTCGACCAGGCGTCCGATCAGATCGAGAAATATGTCGGTCCGCTGCAGACCGCGCAGCAGCAGCAACTGCGCAGTTGGAGCCAGACATTGACGCGCGACCCGGCGCTGACGCGCCGCGCCGCCGAGGCCTGGCGCAGGCGCTTCGCCGAGGTTTTGCAGCGTCGCCACGAAAGCGGCCACGCCGAACGGGTACAAGACCTGGTCGCGACCAGCGATCCGGCGATCGCAGCGTTCGAACGTCGGCGCGCGACGAGTCGCGCGCGCTATGTCGCGCTGCTGGCCGAACTCAGCGGCACTTATACGCCGCCGCAACGCCAACACCTGCAGACCTCGCTGAACGCGCTGGCGGTCGACATGGATAGCTTGGCCGCGGAAGTCCCGGCATCGAAATAAGCTTTTGTCATGGGTCCGCCGTCGTTGCTGGGCAACGCCTTGCGCAGGCCGATGAATCGGCTCTATCGAACATATAGAAGCTTTTTCTCGTCCTCGTATTGCGCATCCGTTAGACTCGCGCCCGGCCCGCGCAAGGGAACCAATGCGCCGGGGCCAAACTCAGTCATCCGTCAGGAGGAGTCATGCCGGTCAAAATCGCGGTGCTCAAGGAAACGCGGCCGAACGAAAGGCGCGTGGCGATGGTGCCCGCAGTCGCCGACAAGCTGATCAAGCTCGGCGCAGAAATCCACATGCAGTCGGGCGCCGGCGATGCCGTGAAGCTACCCGATTCCGCGTTCAAGAACGTCAGCTTCGCCGCCAATCCGCAAGGCCTGGTGTCGGATGCCGACATCGTCGTCGCGGTGCAGCCGCCGACGGCCGATATCGTCGATGCGATGAAGGAAGGCGCGATCCTGATTTCCTTCGTCTACGCGCACAAGGAACTCGACCTGACCAGGCTGCTGCGCGACAAGAAGATCACCTGCTTCGCGATGGAACTGGTGCCGCGCATCACGCGCGCGCAAGCGATGGACGCGCTGTCGTCGCAGGCCGCACTCGCCGGCTACTACGCCGCGCTGATGGGTGCGACGACGATCGCGCGCATCCTGCCGATGATGACCACCGCGGTCGGTTCGATCCGTCCGGCGACGACGCTGGTGATGGGGCTCGGCGTTGCCGGCCTGCAAGCATTGGCGACCGCGCGTCGCCTCGGCTCGAAGACCGAAGGCTACGACGTGCGTCCGGAAACCAAGGAACAGGCCGAATCGCTCGGCGCCAAATTCGTTGAGGCCGGCGTCGATGCACGCGGCCAGGGCGGCTACGCGCGTGAGCTGACTGCGGAGGAGAAGGACAAGATTGCAGCGGTCGTCACCAAGCACATTCAGGCGGCCGACATCATCATCACCACCGCCGCGATTCCGGGACGGCCTTCGCCGAAGCTGATTTCGAAAGCGCAGGTCGACGGCATGAAGGCCGGCAGCGTCATTATCGATCTCGCCGCGGAAGGCGGCGGCAACTGCGAATACACCCAGCCGGGCGAAACCATCCAGGTCGGCCAGACCACCATCGTCGGCCCGCTCAACGTACCGAGCCTGCTCGGCGAACACGCCAGTGAGCTGTACGCGAAGAACCAGTACAACCTGATCGAACTGTTCCTCAAGGACCAAGCGATCGCGCTGGACTGGAGCGACGAGGTCATTGCCAAGAGCTGCCTGACGTTCGGCGGTGAGATCAAGAATGAGGCCGCGAAGAAAGCGGTCGAAGCCTAAAAGGAACGCATGCCATGCTGACCGGATTTATCGCGCTGTACATCTTCATGCTCGCGGCCTTCACCGGCTACGAGATCATCGGCCGCGTGCCGTCGATCCTGCACACACCGCTGATGTCGGGTTCGAACTTCGTGCACGGCATCGTCGTCGTCGGTGCGCTGTTCACGCTGTTGAACGCGACCTCGATCACCGAGCAGGTCATCGGCTTCTTCGGCGTGCTGCTCGGCGCCGGCAATGCCGCTGGCGGCTATGTGGTGACCGAACGCATGCTGCAGATGTTCAAGTCTTCCGACAAGAAGAAGGCCTAAGGAACGATCATGAGCACTCCTCAATTGGCATCACTCATCATCGACGCGGCGTTTCTGGCCGCGGCATTCCTGTTCATCTATGGCCTGAAGCGCATGAGCTCGCCGGTAACGGCGGCCTCGGGCATTCGCGTCGCCGGTCTCGGCATGCTGGTCGCCGTGTTGGCGAGCTTCCTGTATGTGTTCAGCGTCAGCGAGGCGGCGCTGCCGCACCGCATGGTCAACGTGATTCTCGCCGCGGTGGCGCTGATCCTCGGCTTAAGCTGGGCCTGGATCAGCGGCAAGCGGGTCGAGATGACCGCAATGCCGCAGATGGTTGCGCTCTACAACGGCATGGGTGGCGGTGCCGCCGCCGCGATCGGCGCGGTCGAGCTGTTCCGCGCCGGTGAAGATCTCGCGCTGATTCCGCTGGTCGTCACCATCATCGGCAGCCTGATCGGTGCGATCTCGCTGTCCGGTTCGCTGATTGCCTGGGCCAAGCTCGACGGCCGTATCAACGGCACCTGGCGCATCAAGGGTCAGCAGGCGCTTAACGGTACGGTTTTCGTAGCAACCCTCGCACTCGGTCTGTACATCGCGCTGGGCACGCACGGCCACGCGCCGGTCGCGCTGACCGCGCTGTTCTTCGTCGGCGCGCTGATCTTCGGCGTGCTGATGACGATGCCGATCGGCGGCGCCGACATGCCGGTGGTGATCTCGCTGTTCAACGCCTTCACCGGCCTTGCGGTCGGCTTCGAAGGCTTCGTGCTGCAGAACCCGGCGCTGATGATCGCCGGCATGGTGGTCGGCTCGGCCGGCACGCTGCTGACGCTGCTGATGGCGAAGGCGATGAACCGCTCGGTCGCCAACGTGATCTTCTCCAACTTCGGCGCCACCGGCGACGAGCAGCAGGGCGAGATCAAGGGCAGCATGAAGCCGGTCGATGCGGGCGACGCCGGCATCAACATGCGCTACGCGTCGAAGGTCATCATCGCGCCGGGCTACGGCCTCGCCGTCGCGCAAGCGCAGCACAAGCTGTATGAATTCGTGAAGCTGCTGCAGGATGCGGGTGTCGAAGTGAAGTTCGCGATCCATCCGGTCGCCGGCCGCATGCCCGGCCACATGAACGTGCTGCTGGCCGAAGCCGGCGTGCCGTACGACATCATCTACGACATGGAAGACATCAACGGCGAGTTCAAGGAAGCCGATGTTGCCATCGTCATCGGCGCCAACGACACCGTCAATCCGGCGGCGCGCACCAACAAGTCCTCGCCGATCTACGGCATGCCGATTCTCAACGTCGACCAGGCCAAGCAGGTCTACGTGGTCAAGCGCGGCCAGGGTAAAGGCTACTCGGGCGTCGAGAACGAACTGTTCTTCGCCGACAACACCAACATGGTCTACGGCGACGCGCAGAAAGTCATGGTGTCGATGATTCAGGCGGTGAAATCGCTGGACGGCGGTCATTGATCGCACGGTAAGCGCTGCATGAAGACCGCCTTCGGGCGGTCTTTTTTTAGCTGCCTTTTGTGCTTGCTGGCCTTCGACCACGACAGCCGGCCGCGGTACTGTCAGGATGCTGCCTTCGAAGGACCGGGGATTTTTCCAATATGAGCGAGCGCGCGCCGCCGCCGACTTTCAAGATCGGCCTGTCGCTGGCCGGTGCGGTCTCGGCCGGCGCGTACACCGCCGGTGTGCTCGATTTCCTGCTGGAAGCGCTCGACTGCTGGACCGCCGCACAAGCGCGCGACGAGCCGCTGCCGCGTCACCGCGTCTCGCTGGAAACGGCTTCGGGCGCTTCGGCCGGTGCGATGTGCGCGGCATTGCTGGCGATCGTGCTGCCGTACCGCTTTCCGCATGTGCGCATCGCCGCGAACGGCGAGCTGGATACGCAAGGCCAGGGCTTGGCATCGTCGAACCCGCTGTATCGCGCCTGGGTTGAAACGATCGATATCCAGCCGCTGTTGGCCACCGCGGATCTCGACCGCGGCGAGTTCGATGCACTGCTGAACTGCGATGTGATCGACGCGATCCTGCATCGCAGCCTGCTGTACTCTGCGACACCGCAATCGCGACCGTATGTGACACGTCCCTTCGTCGTGCGCTTCGCGCTCGGCAATCTGCGCGGCGTGCCGTACCGCATCGATTTTCGCGGCAACAAGAAGGTCAACGACGAAGCGATGACCGAGCATGCCGACTACCAGGGCTTCCTGCTCGGCGGCGACGCAGCGCATGTCGATGCAATGCCCGACTACCTCTGCGGCCATGCACGGCTTGCTGCTGAATCGATTGCCGATTTGCCCCAGTGGCAGGCGCTCGGCGACGCCGCGATCGCATCGGGTGCGTTTCCGCTGTTCCTGAAACCGCGGCTGATCACGCGCGATGCCGGCGACTACGGCTGGCGTCACTTCGCCGAAGCATCCACGCCGAGCGGCAAGCCGAAGCCGATTCCACCGGCCTGGGCCGATCCGAACAAACCGCCGGCGCCGTACAGCTTCGCCAGCGTCGACGCCGGCATGTACAACAACGAGCCGTTCGAACTGGTGCGCGAAGTGATTGCCGGCGGCCCGGGCTGCAGCAATCCGCGCGACGCGCAGGCGGCCAACGGCGCGGTGCTGATGGTGGCCCCGTTCATGTCGACGCCGGACGACGGCCCCGCGCCGCAGACGGTGATCGATCCGGTCACACAACGTCCGCGCCTGCGCTTGCCGCCACTGAGCCAGATCTTGCCGCTGATCGGTGGCTGGATCATGCAGTCGCGCTTCAACCCGCTCGATCTGGCGATGGCTTACGACGAATCGGTCTACAGCCGCTTCGTCATTGCACCGACCGGTTCGAAAGCGCCCGAAGCCTCGGCCGAGTGGATTGCCAGCGGCACGCTGCAGGGCTTCCTCGGCTTTTTCCACGAAGACTTCCGCAAGCACGACTTCCAGCTCGGACGCCGCAACTGCCAGCAGTTTCTGCGCGAGCATTTCACCTTGCCGGCGGACAATCCGATCGTGCGCGAGGGCTATGCGGGTCTCGACGAAACTGCGCTGCAGCGCTATCGCAACAGCGACGGGCAACTGCCGATCATTCCGCTGCTCGGCGCCGCCAGCGTCGACGAGGGCTTGATGGATTGGCCGGCCGATCGCTTCACTCTCGACGCGGTGATGCCGTCGATCGAGCAACGCCTCGATGCCCTGTTTCGGCTGCATCGCGCGCAGGCGCTTGCCGGCACCAGCAGCTGGTTGGCGCGTCAGGTGCTGCGCTTCGGCCTGAGCGCCCTGTGGTCGCTGGTCGGCCGTGCGGCATTGAAGAAGCGCATCGCTGGCGCGATTACTGCGGCGATCCAACGTCAGGCGCTGTAGTCGTCACCGCGACTGCATCGTCTACCATGCGCTTCCCCATTCGCTGAGCTGATCGGAGCCGCCGTGCGTGCCTTTCGTTACTACGATTTCCTGATGGCCGGCATGGTCGCGGTACTGCTGTGCTCGAACCTGATCGGCCCGGCCAAGGCCTGTGTCGCCACGCTGCCGCTACTCGGCACCGTTACCTTCGGTGCCGGCAACCTGTTCTTCCCGATCAGCTACATTTTCGGTGACGTGATGACCGAGGTCTACGGCTTCGCGCGCGCACGCCGCGCGATCTGGGCCGGTTTCGGCGCGATGATCTTCGCCACGCTGATGAGCGCCTTCATCTTGAAGATGCCGGCGAGTCAGGCGTCCGAATTCAACCGCGCGCTGCAGCCCGCGCTGGTGCTGGTGTTCGGCAACGTCTGGCGCATCGTCGCCGCCAGCATGATCGCGTACTGGATCGGCGACTTCCTCAACTCGTTCGTGATGGCGAAGATGAAGGTGTGGACTGAAGGCCGCGCGCTGTGGTCGCGCACCTGGGGCTCGACGGTGATCGGGCAATTCGTCGATTCGCTGCTGTTCTATCCGATCGCGTTCTACGGCGTGATGGACACGCACACGCTGATCTCGCTGATGACCTTCAATTTCTTCTTCAAAGTCACCGTCGAAGTGCTGTTCACGCCGATCACTTATTGGGTGGTCGGATTCCTCAAGCGCGCGGAAGGTGTCGACACCTACGACCGCGATACCAACTTCACGCCGTTCTCGCTGCGCGACTGAGCACGATTGCAAGCAGCGGCGCGGTAAAATAGCGCTTCACGTCATCCCAGCCACCGCCACGCCATGACCGCCATCAAACAAGACGACCTGATCCAGAGCGTCGCCGACGCACTGCAGTACATCTCCTATTTCCATCCGGTCGATTACATCAAGAATCTGGCCGCGGCCTACGAGATGGAGCAATCGCCGGCGGCGAAGGATGCGATCGCGCAGATCCTGATCAACTCGCGGCTGTGCGCCGAAGGCCGTCGCCCGATCTGCCAGGACACCGGCATCGTCACCGTATTCCTGAAAATCGGCATGAAGATCTGCTGGGACGACGCCACCATGGGCGTCGAGGACATGGTCAACGAAGGCGTGCGCCGCGCCTATCTGCATCCGGATAACAAGCTGCGCGCCTCGGTGCTGGCCGATCCCGCCGGCAAGCGCATCAATACGAAAGACAACACGCCGGCGGTGATCAATGTGTCGGTAGTGCCGGGCGATACGGTCGAAGTGATCGTCGCCGCCAAGGGCGGCGGCTCCGAAGCGAAGAGCAAGTTCGTAATGCTGAATCCTTCGGATTCAATTGTGGACTGGGTGTTGAAGACGGTGCCGACGATGGGTGCCGGCTGGTGTCCGCCCGGAATGTTGGGTATCGGCATCGGCGGCACCGCCGAGAAAGCGATGCTGCTGGCGAAGGAATCGCTGATGGAAGCGATCGACATGCCGGAGCTGAAAGCGCGTGGACCCCAGAATAA
The DNA here is from genome assembly GCA_028291645.1 of Nevskia sp. GTDB lineage: Bacteria > Pseudomonadota > Gammaproteobacteria > Nevskiales > Nevskiaceae > Nevskia. The sequence goes on along the minus strand of JAQGNU010000099.1, from coordinate 6,239 downwards.
ATTGGAAGAATTGCGCATCGAGTTGTTCGACAAGGTCAACGCGCTCGGCATCGGCGCACAAGGTCTGGGTGGTCTGACCACCGTGCTCGACGTCAAGATTCTCGACTACCCAACGCACGCTGCGAATCTGCCGGTAGCGCTGATTCCGAATTGCGCGGCGACCCGGCATGCGCATTTCGTGCTCGACGGCAGCGGCCCGGTGACGCTCGATCCACCTTCACTGGAGGATTGGCCGAAGCTGACTTACGACACCTCGAAAGCGCGCCGGGTGAATCTCGACAGCATCACGCGCGCAGAAGTCGCCAGCTTCAAGCCGGGCGAAGTGGTGCTGCTCAACGGCAAGCTGCTGACCGGCCGCGACGCTGCGCACAAACGCATGATCGACATGCTGAATCGCGGCGAGAAGCTGCCGGTCGATTTCACCAACCGCTTCATCTACTACGTCGGACCCGTCGATCCGGTGCGCGACGAAGTCGTCGGCCCCGCCGGCCCGACCACCGCAACGCGCATGGACAAGTTCACGCGGCAGATGCTGGAACAGACCGGCCTGCTCGGCATGGTCGGAAAAAGCGAACGCGGCCAGATCGCGATCGACGCGATCAAAGACAACCAGGCGGTGTATCTGATGGCGGTCGGCGGCGCGGCATACCTGGTATCGAAAGCGATCAAGGCCGCGCGCGTGCTGGCATTCGAAGATCTCGGCATGGAAGCGATCTACGAATTCGAAGTGAAGGATATGCCGGTGACGGTGGCCGTTGATTCGTCCGGCGAGTCGGTGCATCAGACGGGGCCGAAGATTTGGGCTGAGAGGATTGGGAAGATTCCGGTGGTGGCTGTCTAGTTGGCAATGGGTGACTCGGAGGAAATATGTGCGCGCAATACTCGGCAGCATTGTTTGGTGTAATAGGCACCGTCGTCGGAGCGGTTCTCGGCGCGTGGCTGAGCGCACGTTTCAGCTTTCAGTTTCAGGCCAAGTTGCTGCAACAGCAACTTCAATTTCAAGAACGACAAGCACAACAAGAAGCCGAGTATCGCGCGCAGCTTCAGCGCGCTAACGTCGAAGCAGTTGAGAAAATCTGCAAGCCGCTCAAAGAGAGCCTTTCGTTCATTGAGCTTGCCCTGAAAACACGCCAACCGCCACCGTAAGTCTTTGACGATCGTTGGAACTCATTAATTCAGCACGAGTAGGGCGGATTAGCGCAGCGTAATCCGCCTTCCGCGAACCGTCCGCAAGCGACGCTAAACGCATGCCGCAATACACGCGCAGCCATGTTCCAGGCGGGACATTCTTCTTCACCGTGGCGCTGCTGGAGCGCAAGCGCAGGCTGCTCGTCGAACACTCAGAACGACGGCAGCCAGAGCGCTCTCGCAATCCAATCGCACGAATCCCCCATCCCAAGGTCTACCCTGAACACCCACGGAGGGGCATCATGAAATCCAACGGAAGTACACTCGAATCTGCAGCACGCCGCGTTCGTCGTGCCGTCAGCAAGGAAGATCCCGGTTTTGGTGCCGCGCTGTCCGGCGAATTGCGCGACTTTTTGTCCGACATCGAGGATCTGGTGAAGGCGACTGCGTCCTTGACCGGCGGCGAACTCGATCGCGCCAAGGAAAAACTGCAGGAGCGCGTTACCGCGGCGAAAGAAAGTCTCGATGAACTCAGCAGCGAAGTCAGCGAGCGCGCGGTGAAAACCGCGAAGGCAACCGACGCTTACGTGCATGAGCAGCCCTGGCAGGCGATCGGCGTCGGCGCGGGTGCGGGCTTTCTGCTGGGCTATTTAGTCGCGCGACGCTAAACGGCGTTCGCGGCCATGTCCGCATCGGCATCGGCATCGGGCGAGCGCCATGAAGGCGCGGCCGGTTCGAGCGTGTTTGCGAGCTGGCGGCTGCTGCGCGCGTCCAGCGATGTCATCGGCGATCACACTGCGGCGACGTTCGAGCTGCTGATTCTGGAATGGCAGGAAGAGCGTGCGCGCCTGCTGCGCCTGCTGTTGCTGACCGTGGTGGCGACCGCCTGCGTGCTGCTGCTGATCGGCTTCGCCGGGTTGTTCCTGCTGGCGGCAGTGTGGGAAACGCCTTTGCGCATTCCGGTGGCCGCAGCATTGCTGGTGGCGTTTGCCAGCGGCGCTTGGCTGTCGTGGCACAAGGCGCGCAATGTCAATGTCAGCGGCATCCGGCCGTTCACGACCTTGCGCGAGGAACTGGCGAAAGATCGCGCGCTGTTCCAGTCGCAAACGCACGAGGTGAGGTGATGACGGACGAAGTCGAAGCATCGATCGATCAGCGCCGCAAATCGCTGCAGGACGAACTCGCCGCGCAACGTGCGCTGGTCGCACAGCGGCTGGCGCCGAAGGCCGACGCTGCGGCCGCGCCGGGCGAGCGCTCCGCGTTGGGCGTGAGTGCTGCTTATCCGCGCAGCATGACGCTGCGTTTGGCGCAGCGGCATCCCGCGCTTGCGATCGGCCTGGTGGCGCTGGGCGCAAGCTTGCTGATGCGCGGCCGCCGCGAAGAACTCGATGGCATCCTGTCGATGGCGAAAGCGGTGGAGCCCTTGTTCAGCGGAGCGGATCAGCCGGATTAAGCGGCGCCCGCCGTCGGTCTAGAGATGCAGGCCGCACTCGGTTTTCGGTTTGCCGAGCCAGCGCCCGCTGCGGCCATCGCCGGGCACCGTGCAGTGCGTGCAGCCGATCGATGAATAGCCGCGCGCCACCAGCGGATGAAACGGCAGATCGTGTTCCTTGATGTAGGCGTCGCGCTCTTCGCGGGTTACGTCGATCATCGGATTGAACTTGACGACGCCGCGACGCGCTTCGAATACCGGCAGGCCGGCGCGATGGTCGGTCTGCCAGCGCATCAGGCTCGACACCCAGACGTGGAAATTCGGCTTGATCGCTTCCAGCGGCTCGACCTTGTTGATCGCGCAGCAGTAATCGGGATCGCGCTCGTAGGTCTTGTCGTCGACGGTGAACTGATGCTGCCAGTCCTCGGCGCGGACGGCGGCGACCGTGAGGCCGAACAATTCGGTCAGGTAGGCGCGGTATTCGGTCGTCTCCGGAAAGTGATAGCCGGTGTCGATGAAGTGAATGGTCTGCGTTGGACGAATGCGCGAGACGATGTGCAGGAAGTAGGCCGAGGTGGCGGCGAACGACGAGGTCACCAGAATTTTTTCCGGCGCGAACTCGGTGTAGAGCTTGCGGATGCGCTCCTCGAAGCCGAGCGGCAAGTATTGCTCGTTCAGCGCGGCAATCTGCGCTTCGCTTAGCACCGGCGCGGGGATCGTCCCCGATACGACTTCGACCACGATACTTGCACCTTCCGCGCTGTGCGCGGCTTGAGTGTCGGGCGGCGAGTTTAGGTCGCCGCTAGGCTGGAAACAATAAAAAAGTACGCAAACGGCAAAACAAAATAACCATATGCGATAACGCCGATCGCAGGCGAGTACGCTAGCGGCGCAGCGGCGGCGATTCTGCTGGCGTCGCTGCCGGCACCCACTGCGGCACCGACCATCGACACAGCACGATGCCTGCCAGCACGACGACGCCGCCAATCAGCTGCTGCAGCCCGAAGCGTTCGCCCAGTATCGCCCAGGCGAACACCGCTGCGGCAACCGGCTGCACCAGCAGCGTCACCGACGAAAACGCCGCCGACAGATGCGCCATCGCCCAGGCGATCAGGCCTTGGCCGCCGATGTGCGAAACCAGGGCGAGGCCGGCCAGGATGCACCAGCCCTGCAGCGACTGCGGCCACAGCGATTCGCCGGACAACAGCGTCAACGGCAGCAGCAGGCAGGCCGAAGCCAGACTGCTCCACAGCATCACCTCGACCACCGAAAAATTGCGCCGCTGGCGGCTCACCAGCAATTGATAGACAGCGTAGAACGCGGCGGTGCCGACCGCCAGCAGATCGCCGATCGCGGTCGACGCGTCGATGCGCAGACTGTCGGCCACCAACCAGCCGGCGCCGAGCAGAGCCAGCGCCAGCCCGAACCAGAAACGCGGCGCCTGCTTCTCGCCGAAACCGAAATGCAAAGTCAACGCCAGCAGCACTGGCGATAGATTGCACAGCAGCGTCGAGTTGGCGACCGAGGTCAGGTGCAACGAGCGGTGCCACAGCGCGAGATCGGCAGCGAACGCAAAGCCGGCCAGCCACAGCCAGCGGCGGTCACGCGACTGCAGCGCCAGGCTGCGCGGCGCGGCCGTCGCCCGCTGCGCCGCCGCCAGCACCGGCAGCGCCAGGAATACGCGCCAGAATGCGGCCGCGGTCGGACCGACATCGGCCAGGCGCACGAAAATCGGCGCGAAGCCGATCAGTACCGCGCCCAGCACCAGACCAGGCAAGGCGTAACGGGTGGCAGCGGGCATCGAAAAAAGATTCCGGCGGATCGCGCGCAAACCTGCGCGACTTATTGAGGTCTACGTGTCTCCACGCCAGGAATTCTATGCACTACGACCCGTTCATGCTGAAGATCGTCGGCGCCGTGCTCGGCATCCTCGCCGTCGCCCTGGTGTCGCGCATGCTGCGCCAGCCGCACGTGATCGGCTATCTGGCCGCCGGCGTCGTGCTCGGACCGCACGGCCTGGCGGTGGTGTCCGACCAGAACACGCTGGCGCGCGTCGGCGATTTCGGCGTGCTGCTGCTGCTGTTCTTCGTCGGCATGGAAACCAATCCGCGCGAATTGCTGGCGCGCTGGCGCATCACCTTCGTCGGCACCTTAGTGCAGATCGCACTGAGCGTGGCGGTCATGTGGTGCGTCGGCCTCTGGCTCGACTGGAAGATTTCGCGCATCGTGCTGATGGGTTTCGTCATCAGCCTGTCGAGTACCGCGCTGGTGCTGAACTATCTGCGCGAGACCGGCCAGACCGACGCCAAGCTCGGCCGCGACGCGCTCGGCATCCTGTTGGCACAAGACCTGGCAGTGATCGTCATGCTGCTGGTGACCGATGCGATGGCCGACGGCGGCCTCGACGGCGAGACGCTCATCCTGCAAGGCGTCGGCAGTCTGCTGACGCTGGCGCTGGTGGTTTGGATCGTGCGCGGCCGCGGCATCCGCTTGCCGTTGGCAGCACGTTTCCGCAGCGACAAGGAATTGCAGATCTTCCTGGCCTTCGCCTTGTGCCTGACGCTGGCGTTCCTGTCCGAAGCCTTTGAGCTGTCGGCCAGTCTCGGTGCCTTCGTCGCCGGCATGCTGGTTGCCGCGTCGCGCGATACCGAATGGGTGGCGGATCGCATGGAACCGTTCCGGGTGCTGTTCCTGGCTTTGTTCTTCGTCTCGGTCGGCCTGCTGGTGCAGCTCGAATTCGTGTTCGAACATCTGCTGCTGTTGGCCGCGGTGACGTTCGCAGTGCTGTTCGGCAATACCCTGATCAACGCTGCGATCTTTCGTGCGCTGGGCGATCCCTGGCGCTACAGCTTCTATGCCGGCGCGCATCTCGCCCAGATCGGCGAGTTCTCCTTCGTGCTGGCGGCGGTCGGCGTGCGCGCCCGGCTGATCACGACGTTCGAATATCAGCTGACGCTGTCGGTGATCGTCGCCACGCTGATGTTGTCGCCGGCCTGGATCGCCTTGGTCGGCGGTGGCCAGAATCGCCTTGAGCAACTCATTCGCAGCGAGCCGCCATCGACCGCCTGAGCGTGCCGCAGCTCATCCGCCGCCGGGACAAAATCGCTCTTGACTCAAGGGGTAAGCTAGCTAAGGCGATGCGCTTGAAAGAGCCGGACGATCTGCGTTTATGCACAAAGTGAAGTCGCCCGGCGAAAAATACGGCGGTCAAGAGGCAGCAGCGGAAAAGCATCGAATAGTATTTTCATCCATCTGATATTTATCAACTTATTTATTGAACTTCAGATGTCGGTTATAAGACATTGCTGCTCGGCGGTGCCCCGGGGGTCGATTTGACCAAGCTGTCCACACAAATATCCACAGGGCATTTTTTACTATTGGCAAGCGTTGCCGTAGCCGTTCCGCTGCGGCGCGTATTCGACTACGTGGTCGATCCCGAACAGGCCGCACACCTGCTGCCTGGCATGCGCGTGCGGGTGCCGTTCGGACGCCGCGACATCGTCGGCATCGTCATCTCAGCGCCGCGCGAGCAGCTTGCCGGCGACTTCCACTACCGGCCGCTGCGCGCGATTCTCGACCACGAACCGCTGCTCGGTGCGCCGCTGCTGGAGCTGTGCCGCTGGGTCGCCGACTACTACCACCATCCGCTCGGCGAGGTGCTGGCGGCAGCGCTGCCGAC
>JAQGNU010000097.1 GCA_028291645.1 Nevskia sp. | reverse complement strand
TTGCCGATGGTGGTCTCGAAGGGCTCCTTGAGGCCGCTCTTCTCGTTGCGGGCGAGGTGCTCGCGGATACGGTCGAAGATGACGATGGTTTCGTTGTTCGAATAACCAAGCATCGCCAGCAGGCCGGCCAGCACGGTGAGATCGAACTCTTCCTGCACCAGCGACAGATAGCCGACCGTCATGATCGCGTCGTGAATCAGTGCCGCAGTCGAACCGGCCGAGAACTTGGCTTCGAAGCGGAACCAGACGAAGGCGAAGATCAGCGCGAGTGCGGCGATCACCGCGATCACACCATCTTCGCGCAACTCGCCGCCGACCTGCGGGCCGACGAATTCGACGCGCCGCAGTTCGACCTTGTTGTTCTTCGCATCCAGCGCCTGCAGAACTTTCGTACTGATCGCCGCAGACGAGGCATTGGCTTCCGGCAGCAGCCGGATCATCACGTCGGAGGTGCCGCCGAAATACTGCACGATCGCATCCGGATAGCCGCCGTCCTTCAGCGCTGCGCGCATCTGGTCGAGCTCGACGGCTTGCGGATACACCACCTCCACCAGCACGCCGCCCTTGAAGTCGATGCCGAAGTTGAGGCCGCGCGTGAACAGGCAGGTCAGCGCAGCGGCGGTCAGAATCGCCGACAGCACCAGCGCGCGCTTGCGCTGCGCCATGAAGTCGATCGTCGGGACACGGGAAAATAGACGCATGTTCGATCTCGATGATTGGGGTCGGCGCTAGACCGGCAGATCTTTCAGCTTGCGCCCGCGGAACGTGTAATACGCCAGCGTGCGCGTGCCGATGATGGCGGTGAACAGCGAGCTGCCGATGCCGATCGCCAGCGTCACCGCGAAGCCCTTCACCGGACCGTTGCCGAGGAAATACAGCACGAAGGCGGCGAGCATGGTGGTGACGTTGGAGTCGAAAATCGTCAGGAATGCGCGGCTGTAGCCGGCGTCCATCGCCGCATGCGGCGACAGCCCGGCGCGCAGTTCTTCACGGATGCGTTCGTTGATCAACACGTTGGCGTCGACCGCCATGCCGAGCGTCAGCACGATGCCGGCAATGCCGGGCATCGTCAGCGTCGCGTGGAACAGCGACAGCAGCGCGACAATCAGCACGACGTTGAGCAACAGTGCCACGTCGGCGAACAGGCCGAACACGCTGTAGTAGAGCGCCATGAAGGTGACCACCAGCAGGAAGCCGGCGACCGCCGCGTAGGTGCCCTTGCGGATATTGTCGGCGCCGAGGCTGGGGCCGACGGTGCGTTCTTCGACGATCTCGATCGGTGCGGCCAGTGCGCCGGCCTTCAGCAGTTCCGACAGCTTCTTCGCCTCGGCTTGCTGCAGGCCGGTGGTCTGGAAGCGGCGGCCGAAGGCTTCGCGCACGTTGGCCACGCTGATGACGTCCTGGATGTCGCGGCGCTCGCGCAGCGCATCGCCGGCGGCGTTGTAGCTGGTGGTGATCTCGGTTTCCTTGAACAGCACCGCCATCGGCTTGCCGACGTTGTGGCTGGTGAACTCGAACATCTTGGTCGCCGCCGGACCATCGAGGGTGACGCTGACTGCCGGCGTGCCGCTCTGCTGGTCGACCGTCGGTGCGGCGTCGGTCAGCTGCGCGCCGCTGGCGATGACGTCGTTCTTCAGCAACACCGGGCGATGACTGTCGCGGGTGAAGTACAGCGTCGAACCCGGTGGCGCGATGCCGGTGGCGACGGCGGTTTCGGCCGCACCCGGCGTATCGTCGACCGCGCGATATTCCAGCGTCGCCGTCGCACCCAGCAGATCCTTGACACGGGTGGTGTCCTGCACGCCCGGCAGTTCGACCACGATGCGATCGCTGCCCTGGCGCTGCACCAGCGGCTCAGCGACACCGAACTGGTTGACGCGATTGCGCAGCGTCAGCAGGTTCTGCTGCACGGCGTTGTCGTTGATGCGCTTGAGTTCCTCGACCGACAGCCGCGCCTGCAAGGTCGGCGGCACCGCATTCTCGGGCACGGTGAAGGCCAGCTCGTGATATTCCTTGGCCAGCGCTGCTTGCGCCTTCTGCAGCTTATCGGCGTCGGTAAATTCGAATTCGACCGCATCGCCGATCGCGCGGCGGCCGCTGTAGCGGATGTCCTGCTTGCGCAGGAACGCCGGCAAGTCATTCAGGTAGCGCTGCATCGACGCCTTCTTGGCGTCGTCGAGATCGACCTGCAGCAGGAAATGCACGCCGCCGCGCAGATCGAGGCCGAGCGCCATCGGCTTGGCGCCGAGCGCTTTCAGCAAGGCTGGCGTTCTCGACGCTTGATTGAGCGCGACGACATAGCTGTTGCCGAGTTCGCGCTTGAGCGTATCGGCCGCTTTGAACTGGGTGTCGGTGTCGCCGAAGCGCACTTCCCACTGCTTGTCTTCGAGCTTGGACGACTTCGGCGTCAGCTGCGTGGTGCTAAGCGCCTTATCGACCTCGGCGCCAAAACCGGCCGGCAGCGGATCGCCCGAAGCCGTGTTGATCTGCACCGCCGGGTCCTCGCCGAACAGGTTGGGCGAGGCGTACAGCCCACCGAGCAATACCGCCAGGAACAGGACGACCGACTTCCACAGCGGGTAGCGCTGCATGACTTTAGAGATTCTTCAGTGTGCCTTTCGGCAGCACGCTGGCGACGGCGCCCTTTTGAACCTTGACCAGTACGTTGTCGGCGATCTCCAGCGTCAGGTAGGCCTCGCCGATGACGGCGACGCGGCCGGCGAGTCCGCCGGTGATGATCACTTCGTCGCCCTTGGCGAGCTTGCCGAGCATCTCGCGCATCTCTTTCGCGCGCTTCTGCTGCGGCCGGATCATCAGGAAGTAGATCACCGGCACCGCGACGATCAATGGCAGGAAGGTGATGATCGGGTTGGGCTGTGGGGCTCCGGCTTGCGCGTACGCAGCGGGAATCAGGACATCGACAAGCGCATGCAGCGAATCCAGCAGTGAGGCCAGCATTGGGGCGGTCTTCTTAGGGTGTTTTAAAGAGCCGCGGATTATGCCATAAGGAGTCGTTACGCCTCGTGTAGGCGGCCGGCGACCGTGATCGAATGGTGCTGTGCTAGCCTTCCGCGCGAAAATTAAATCCTATTTCGACCTTATTAAGGAATGAGCCCATGGCCAGCTACAAGGCTCCCCTGCGTGAAATCCATTTCGTCCTCGACGACGTGCTCGGCGTCGGCAGCCTGGCGCAGATGCCTGCATTTGCTGAGGCTACGCCGGAACTGATCGGCGGACTGATCGACGAAGCAGCCAAGCTGATCGAAAACCAGATCGCGCCGCTCAACGCCAGCGGCGATGCCCAGGGCTGCAAGTGGGATAACGGCGAAGTGCGCGTGCCCGACGGTTTTGCCGACGCCTACAAGCTGTTCTGGCAGTCCGGCTGGGTCGGCCTGTGCAACGACACCGAGTACGGCGGCCAGGGTTTGCCCTATACCTTGTCGAAAGTGGTCGACGAGATGGTCTGCTCGGCCAATGTCGCCTTCGCACTGTATCCGGGCCTCACCGTCGGCTGCTTCGAGGCGATCCTCGCCAATGGCAGCGACGAGCAGAAAAAAACCTATCTGCCGAAGCTCGGCACCGGCGAATGGACCGGCACCATGTGCATGACCGAAGCGCAGGCCGGCTCCGATCTCGCCGCAGTGAAGACCAAGGCGACGCCGAACGGCGACGGCTCTTTCGCGCTCAACGGCGGCAAGATCTTCATCACCTCCGGCCAGCACACGATGGCCGACAACATCATCCACTTCGTGCTGGCGCGCCTGCCGGATTCGCCGCCGGGCATCAAGGGGCTGTCGACGTTCGTGGTGCCGAAGTTCCTGGTCAATGCCGACGGTTCGATCGGCGCGCGCAATCCGGTGCATTGCGTCGCCATCGAACACAAGATGGGCATTCACGGTTCCTGCACGACTTCGCTGCAGTTCGAGAATGCCAAGGGCTGGATGATCGGCGCACCGAACACCGGCATCCAGAACATGTTCGTGATGATGAACCTGGCGCGCATCCTGGTCGGCATGCAGGGCCTCGGCCTGTGCGAACTGGCGACACAGAACGCCATCGCCTATGCCAAGGATCGCAAGCAGGGCAAGGCGTTCAACGGCAACGCTGCGATCATCGATCACCCCGATGTGCGGCGCATGCTGCTGACGATGAAGGCGATCACCGAAGGCGCACGCGTGCTGGCCTACGAGACCGCGATGTATGTCGATCTGACGCATCATCATCCGGACCCGGGCGTGCGCGAGGAAGCGCAGGACTGGGTCGAACTGAACACGCCGCTGGTGAAAGCCTTCTGCACCGACTCCGCCTGCGATCTCGGCAGCCTCGCGGTACAGGTCTACGGCGGTCACGGCTTCATCCGCGAGCACGGCGTCGAGCAGATCATGCGCGACTCCAAGATCCTGTGTCTGTACGAAGGCACCAATGGCATCCAGGCGATGGACCTGGTGCGGCGCAAGCTGATGCTGCACGGCGGCCGCCTGCCGCAGCGCTTCTTCGCCAAAGTGCGTTCCGAAAGCAGCGGCGACGCGCCGGTCGGCTTCATCGTCAAGCCGCTGCGCGAAGCGGTGGAGGAACTGGAGAAGACCGCCGCCTGGCTGCAAGAATCGTTCAAGACCAATCCGGACGACGCCGGCTTCGGCGCAGTCGATTTCCTGCGCGCATTTTCGCTGACCTATCTCGGCTACAACTGGCTGCGCATGGCGAAAGCCGCCAGCAACCACGGCGACGCCGCGTTCCGCGAAGCCAAGCTCAACACCGCGCAGTTCTTCGCCGCGCGCATGCTGCCGCAGGTGCATGCGCTGTGCGCTAATGTACGCACGCCGGCTACGCCGCTGATGCAGTTGGCGGCCGACATTTTCTAAATCTGCACGCGATCCTGTGGAAACCGATCAACCATCGAGGGGACAACCATGAACAGTGCAAAATCGGTCTACGACTTCGACGCCAAGACCATCGACGGTGCCGACACCAAGCTCGACGCCTACAAGGGCAAGGCACTGCTGATCGTCAACGTCGCCAGCAAGTGCGGCTTTACACCGCAGTACAAAGGCCTGGAGGCGCTGTACAAGAAGTACAAGGACAAGGGCTTCACCATCCTCGGCTTCCCCTGCGACCAGTTCGGCCACCAGGAACCGGGCGACGAGAAAGAGATCAAGGAATTCTGCTCGTTGACCTACGAAGTGGACTTCCCGATGTTCGCCAAGGTCAAGGTCAACGGCGACGATGCGCATCCGCTCTACAAGTATCTGAAGAGCCAGGAGAAGGGTTTTCTCGGCACCGAGTTCATCAAGTGGAACTTCACCAAATTCCTGATCGACCGCAACGGTCACGTGGTGAAGCGTTACGGCTCGGCCGACAAGCCGGAAAGCCTCGAGAAGGACATCGAACCGCTGCTGGCTTAGAGCGCGCCCTCTCCCGGAGGAGATAAACCCTTCTCCCCCTGGGAGAAGGTGTCCCGAAGCGCCGGACGAGCGGCGGGCAATCAGTCGCCGGTCACATCGTCGTCCGTGTTCGACAGCAATGGTCCTTTGCGCGACGCCTGCCCTTCCACGCCGGCGAGAAATTCACTGCTGAACTGCGCCCAGCGATCCATCTCGATCGCGCTACGCACGCGCCGCATCAGGCCCAGGTAATAGTGCAGGTTGTGGATCGTGTTGAGCCGCGCGCCGAGGATTTCCTTGCACTTGTCGAGGTGGTACAGATAGGCGCGCGAGTAGTTGCGGCAGGTGTAGCAGTCACAGGCCGGATCGAGCGCGGACTCGTCGTCGCGATGGCGGCTGTTGCGAATCCGGATGACGCCCTCGCTGGTGAACAGATGGCCGTTGCGCGCGTTGCGCGTCGGCATCACACAGTCGAACAGGTCGACGCCGCGGCCAACCGCCTGCACCAGATCGCGCGGCGTGCCGACGCCCATCACGTAGCGCGGCCGATCGGCCGGCAATTGCTCGGCGACCGCATCGAGCACATGCAGACGCTCGTCTTCGCTCTCGCCGACCGACAGGCCGCCCATCGCGTAGCCATCGAAACCGATGTCGGTCAGATGCGCCAGCGATTCCAACCGCAGCGCCGCATGCATGCCGCCCTGCACGATGCCGAACAGGGCGCCGCGAGAATCCGTTGCGCCGTTGGCGTGCGCGGTCTTGCAGCGCGCAGCCCAGCGCGCCGACAGCTGCATCGACTCACGCGCCTGCTCGAGCGTCGCCGGATACGGCGTGCATTCGTCGAACTGCATCAGGATGTCGCTGCCAAGCGCCTGCTGTACCTCGATCGAACGCTCCGGCGTCAGCAATACGCGATCGCCGTTGACCGGCGACTGGAACGTCACGCCCTCTTCGCTCAAGCGGCGCAGTTGCGCCAGGCTCCAGACCTGGAAGCCGCCGGAATCGGTCAGGATCGGACGGTCCCAGTGCATGAAGCGGTGCAGGCCACCGAGTTTTTTGATCAGACCTTCGCCCGGCCGCAGCATCAGGTGGAAGGTATTGCCGAGCACGATCTGTGCACCGGCTTGCTGCAACTCCTCCGGCGTCATCGCCTTGACCGTGCCGTAAGTACCGACCGGCATGAACTGCGGCGTATCGATCACGCCGCGCGCGAAATGCAGCCGGCCGCGTCGCGCGGTTTGCGAAGACTTGAGCAGCTCGAATTGCAGGGACACGGCGGGTGTTGGAATCGGCGGCGAACGCGAGGCGCGAATTATCCTGCATCTGGCGGCATTCGGCCGGCACGCGGATCAGGGGCAGAAATACCAGCGGCAGGCCGCCGCGCGCTGAGGTATTCTCTGCCTTCCGAGGTTGCGCCGGATTTGACCGTCTACGCCGGCGCATAAGACCAGCATCCTATGAGCAGACACCGCATCAGCATGCCGCGCTTCAGGTGGTCTTTTGAACTCTCCTTAGCAGGCCGCGCGTCATTTGTCCGCAGCATCGATCGAATGACCGGCCCTTCCACTCGTACCCTAGAATCAGGAGCGCCCCATGGCACGCGGAGTCAATAAAGTCATTCTCATCGGCAATCTCGGCCGGGATCCGGAACTCAAGTCATTTCCCAACGGCGATGCGTTCTGCAATCTGACGCTGGCCACCTCCGAGTCCTGGACCGACAAGGCCAGCGGCGAGAAGAAGGAACGCACCGAGTGGCACAACTTGGTGTTCACCCGCAAGCTCGCGGAGATCGTCGGCCAGTATCTGAAGAAAGGCGCGAAAATCTACGTCGAAGGCAGCCTGCGCACGCGCAAATGGGAAAAGGACGGCACCGACCGTTACACCACCGAAATCATCGTCAGCGACATGCAGATGCTGGATGGCCGCGGCGCTAGCGGCGGCGGTGCCAGCAGTGGCGGTGACGACTACGGCAGCAGCGCGCCGCGCGAACGCGCGCCGTCACGTGCACCCGCGGCCGCGGCACCGAGCAACGACGCATTCGAAGACGACGACATTCCGTTTTAGAATCGCACCAGGAACCCGGCCTTCGAATGACATTCCTTCCACCAGCACCCCGTGCCAGCCACCGCTGGCACGGGGTGCTGGCGTTGACCTTGTTGTTGGCGCTCGGCGGCTGCGACGGCTTCGGCGCGATCGGCAACAAGCAGGACTATGCGACCAAGCAGGCGCCGCTGGCGTACAAGAGCCAGGGCACGGCGACGGTGCTGGCGTTCGACGAACGGCCTTACATCCTGTCCGGTTCGCACAATCCGGATTTCGTCGGCCTGCAGCTCAACAACTACGGCATTCCGTTCAGCGTGAAAACCAAGTCGGGCCGGCCGTTCGCGGCGGAGATGACCGACGCGTTCGCGCGTTCGCTCGCAACCGGCGGCATCGCCGCGCGCAGCATCCGACTACCCGGCGACGAGGGCGACGACCACGACGAGAATGAAGCGGACGACGACAAGGATAAGAACAAGGACAAGGACGACGAAGACTCGGATACGCGGATCACGCTGGCGCAGGCGCAGGCGATGCTGCTGAAGGGCCGTCCGCGGCGCGCGCTGCTGGTGCGCGTCAAGCAGTGGGAAAGCTCGACCTACAAATACACCACGCTGGAGTTCGATCTCACCGCGATCGTCTACGACGCCGCGGGCAAGGCTCTGGCGAGCAAGCACATCAAGGGCAGCGACGAACTCGGCGGCAAGATCCTCGGTGCGGCACGTAAGGCGCGCGAAGTATCGGCGGCAGCCTTGCCGCTGAAGATCGACGAAATCCTCAATTCTCCGGAAATCCGCGCCGCATTCATGTCCTGAAGGCGGGCGTCATCGCTCGCCGGATCGCAATACTCAGGCGAGTCCGCCGTTGATGCCGATCACCTGGCGGGTGACGTAAGCCGCCGCATCCGAACACAAGTAGGACACAAGCGCTGCTACTTCATCCGTAGCACCGAGACGGCCGGCCGGGATCAGCTTCAACATTTCTTCACGCGGCGCGGACTCGATCATGTCGGTCTCGATCAAACCGGGCGCGATGCAGTTGACGGTGATGCCACGGCTCGCGACTTCCAGTGCCAGCGCCTTCGCCGCACCGATCAGTCCGGCTTTCGAAGCGCTGTAGTTGACCTGACCGCGATTGCCGATTTGGCCGGCGACCGACGACAGCACGACGATGCGGCCGCCACCGCGTTGCCGGATCATCGGCATCAACAGCGGCTTCAGCACGTTGTAGAAGCCATCGAGATTGGTGCGCAGCACCGTATCCCAATCGGCATCGGCCATGCCGGGGAACACCGCATCGCGCGCCAGACCGGCGTTGCAGACCACGCCGTAGCAGGCGCCGTGCGCGGCGACATCGGCTTCCAGCACGGCTTTGCAGGCGGCGCGATCGGCCAGATCGAAAACGACTGCACGCGCCTCGCTGCCGAGGGCTGCGATCTCCGCGCACAAGCCCTCGAGCCGCTGCGGTTCGCTCCGGCAATGCGCGATCACCGCGAAGCCATCACGCGCCAGGCGCAGCGCGACCGCACGACCGATGCCACGGCTGGCGCCGGTGACCAGGATCCAGCGGCGTATGCGCTCGTTACCCGTATTCATTGGCTTGCAGACTGAATGTCGAGCGTGTAGCCGAGTGCGAGGTTGACCAGCCACAGGCGTCCGTTCCAGGGATCAGCATCGGCATAGTGGACTTCCTCGATCAAGCGTCCGTAGTGATATAGACGCCGCAGACCCGCGCGTGGCTCGCTGACCTGCCACTCGCTGTCGCTGCCTGCGATCTGCGCCTGCCAGGCAGCGAGCGGCCACAGCGCCAACTGCAAATCTGCCAGCACGCGCTGCGGCGACAGATCTTTCGGCACATAGGGGCTGAGATCGGCCGTCAGCGTGTGACCGTCGTAGCCGAGCGTGAAAGCCCGTTGCCCGAGCGGACCGAGCGCGACCAGATTCATGTTTTGCGGTGTTACCTGGACGACGCATTGCAGCGTCAATTCGCGCGCGCGCAAGGCGACGTTGAGCACCTGCGTGGCGGTGCGCGTTGCATCGAGTGCGGCCGGCGACAGCAGCGGTGCCGGTGGCGGTGGCAACTGCGGCAACAGCGCGCAGGCCGGCAGCAGCAGGCTGCAAAACATCAGCACCGCGAGCCGGACTAAGCGCATCCGCATGTCGCTATGCCATGCATGCAGCTTGAAGCACGCCGCCGAGACTGGCGCAAGCTAGAGCGCCGTCGCCGTGCCGTTGGCGCGCACCACTTGCGCCAAGGAGCGCAGGCGCCGGCCGGAATGACCGACGTAGGGATTGTCTTTGTCCCAGGCATAGCCGGCGAGCACGCTGCACATCATCGCGCGCAGCTTCGGCGGCTGTATGCTGCTGAACATCACGTCCTGCAGCGCACCCTCGTACCAGGTTTCGACATAGCCGCGGAAGGTCTCGACGCCGAGCATCAATGGCTTGGCATATTCGACTTCCCAATCAACTTCTTGGGCGACGTTGTCTTCGCCGCCGAGCTGGCGCGCGACCAGCCGCACTGCAAGCTGCGCGGACTTCATCGCGATGGTGACGCCGGACGAAAACACCGGGTCGAGAAATTCGCCGGCATTGCCGAGCAGCGCGTAGCCCTTGCCGTGCAAGCTTTTGACCTTGGCCGCATAGCCGCGGATTTCGCGCGCCGGGAACAGCTGGCGCGCGTCGCCGAGCAGACGCTTCATGCCCGGCTCTTCGTTGATCATCGCCCACAGGCGCTGATCGGCATCGGCGCCGCCGAGACGCAGGAACTCGTCGCCGGCGACCACGCCGACGGAGGCGCGGCCTTGCGAGAATGGAATCAGCCAGTACCAAACATCGCGATGCTGCGGATGAATGCCGACGCGAATCTTGTTGCGGTCGTAGTGCGGATCGCTGATGTGATCGTCGACGTGCGTGAACAGCGCCGCACGCACCGGGAAATTCGACGGCATTTCCAGATCGAGCAGGCGCGGCAACGTGCGACCGAAGCCGCTGGCATCGAGCACGAAGCGCGCCTGATGCTCGGTCTCCACACCGGCGGCGTTGCGGCTGACGACGCGCGGCGTGTCGGCGAAATCGACACTGATGATCTCTTCGCGGAACTGCACTTGCGCACCTTGGGCTTCGGCCTGGCGGATCAGCAGATGATCGAAATCGGCACGCGTGACTTCATACGTATGCGAGTAGCCCTCGGCGGTTTTGTCGGCGAATACGAAGTCGACGAAACGATCGCCGCGCGCGATCTGCGCGCCGTTCTTGTACTGAAAGCCGGCCGCCTCCACCGCGTCGACCATGCCGGCTTCGGCCAACAGATTCATACAGGCCGGCAGCAGGCTTTCGCCGATCGAGAAACGCGGGAATTCGATTTTTTCCAGCACCCGCACCGACAGGCCCTGGCGGCGTGCGAATGCTGCAGCCAATGCCCCGGCGGGCCCG
This sequence comes from Nevskia sp., assembly GCA_028291645.1. Taxonomy (GTDB): domain Bacteria; phylum Pseudomonadota; class Gammaproteobacteria; order Nevskiales; family Nevskiaceae; genus Nevskia. Next base: position 17,404 of record JAQGNU010000097.1, on the reverse strand, counting down.
GCACCGATCACCAGAACGTCGACCGCGCTTGCCTTGTTCATCTGCTTCCTGCTCCCCTTGCCGCCGATCTGTCTGGCGCTAGTGTGCCGACCAGCAGCGCAAAAACATAGCCGAACAAGACCCCGATGGATACGCTGATGCCGAGGCTGTGGATGAATGGCGTCGAGCTCAATGCCAGCAGCCCGAACGCGAGCAGCGCCAGCGCGGCAGCGAGTGTCGCCGACAACAACACGGCCGGACTGCGCAATTCGGCGATGCTCAACAGGATCGCGTATTCCATGCTGAGCCCCATCACCAGATGCAGCGCGACGATGTGGAAGAACGTCACCGGCACTGCGGTGAAGCCGAATACAGCGAGCGTCGCCAGGCAGGCGGCGACCGGTGTCGCCATCAGCCTGAAGCCGCGCCGCCAGCCGTAGGCGAGCGCCAGCAGCAGAGCCGACGCAAACGCCGCAATCGCGACCAAGACCATCGCGCGCTGGCGATAACGTTTCAGCAATCCCGAAATCTCGCGCACGCGATCGACCACGCGCACGCCGGGAACACCGCGCGCAGCCGCTTGCAGTGCAGCGACATCGTGTACGTCGGCGAGCGTGACGACGCTGGCATAGCTACCGCCGATGTCGCCGAGCCATAGATGCCGATACGGCTCCGACGCCGGCGTCGCCAGCCACTCGCTCGGCGTCAGCGGCTTGCTGCCGGCGAACGCCTGCTTGCGCTGTGCGATTGCAGCGTCGTCGAAACCGAGTTGCTTCATGAACCCGGCGAGAAGGCCGCCGTCCTTGCCGGCGAAGACGTGTTCGGCGAGTAGCTGATGATTCTCCTGCTGGCGCGCCAGCGACGGCAGCGCCTGCGACACCGCGCTGTAGGACGCGGCGGCATGGGTCGGCCCGTTGATCAGTTCATCGAGACGCGCGGTCAGCTGCTCTTCTTTCCGTAGCACGTCCTGCGGATCGCTGCCGCGCACCAGGAAGAAACGGCCGTCCGGCAGATTGCCGACCAGATCGCGCACCTGCTCTTCTTCGGCGCTCAGCACCGGCGTATCCGGCTGCAGGATGCGAATGTCGTCGACGAAATGCAGCCGCGTCAGACCGAGCGCGATGAACAGCACCAGCAGCGGCCAGAGCCAGCGCACTGGTCTTCCGGCAATGCGTTCGCGCACGCGCAGCAAGCGTTCGAAGCGGTCGGTGGTGCGCTGCGCGGGCGCCAGCGGTGCCGGCATCACCCAGCGCGGAAACCAGGCCATCACGCAGGCATAGGCCGCCGCCAGACCGATGCAGCAGAACAGCGCGCCCTGGCGCAGGCCCGGGAACGGCGCGACCGCGAGCAGTGCGTAGCTCAGCACCGTCGCCGCGCAGCTCATCGTGATCGCCGGACCGATATGGCTCGAAGCATCGGCTGCGCGCCAGCGTCCCGGCGTGCGGAACTGATCGGCGCAGTAATAGATCGAGTAGTCGATGGCGACGCCGGCGAGGTTGCTGCAGAACACCAGTGCCAGCACCTGCAGCTTGGCGAAGACGTAGTGACTGACGGTGAGCGCGGCGACCACGCCGACCGCCAGCGTCGCCGCCGACAGCCACAGCATGCGGCCCGAGCGGAACACCCACCACAGCACCAGCAGCAGCCCGGCGAACTGGATGCCGCCGAACAGATCGATCTCATGCCTGGCGAGACCGGCGGCTGCAATCGAATGCAGGATGAAACCGGCACCGGCAACGGTGGCGCCCTCGGCGCGTGCCGAGTCGATCGCGTCGGCGAGCACCGGCCGCGCCAGATCCTGCTCGTTGGTGGCGAAGGCATCGCCGGCCAGCACCGCGCTGACCATCACGTATTCGCGTGCCGGCGCGGTCGTCGACGTCGTCAGCACGCCATCGCGCAGGCTCAGACGGCCGCTCGCCATCGACGCCTGCGACAGAAAATCGCCGAACACATTGAGCGGATCGTCGCCGGCGCCGCTGCGGCGCAGGAACGCCGCCGGCGAGTACAGCGCCTGCTGCGCGGCGCCGAGCAGCTGCGCATCGTCGCCGGCCGCGAGCCAATGCCGCATGCGCGTCGACAGCAGCCCATCGCGATACGGCAGATAGCTGTCGCTGGTCTCGGCCAGATAATTGGTATCGACCTGGAAGCGCAGCTTGCTGAACGCCGGCGAGCCCTGCAGCGTGGCGGCGAATTGTGCGGCGATGCGCTTGGCGCTATCGAAGTCGGCCGCGCCGATCAGGAAGACGACGTCGCGGCCGAGCAGATCGGAGAAACGGTCGAGCGCGCGATCGACCACGACATCCGTCTCGCTCGGCGGCAGCAGCGCCAGGATGTTGGTTTCGAGCTTGAAGTGCGGCACCACGTCGAACGCGAACACCGCCAGCAGCAGCGCGACGGCGCCACTCCACAGCTGGAAGCGGCGCGCCAGACTCAAGCGATCTCCTGGCTGGGGTCGGTTGACACTACTGGAAGCGCTGGCGATCGGCGTCGGCCAGCGCAGCTTGTGCGCTGACGCCGGCGAGTTCGATCTCGGTGCGATCACCGCTGGCCTCGAACAGCGTAATCAGCTTCGGCTCGGTGGCGCCGCTGACGACGATGCGCGCAATCACCTTGGCGAACGCCGGTTCGCGCGGCGTCAGGCCGAGCAGCCAGGCGCCGGCGTCCTTGCCGTCTTTCTGGCCGAACAGCGTAAAGCTCTGGCCGAGCTTGTCGATGTCGAGCGCGAACAGTGCATCGAACACCTGCGCCACCGCCGCCAGACCCGGCTGCTGGCTGGCATCGACGCGTTGCTGCTTGCCATCCGCGCCGCGCTGGATCAGCGCCTGCGGCGTCAGCAGCACTGCGGCATCGAACGGCTTCTGCGTATGCCAGTCGACGCCGGCGCCGCGCGCCACTAGGAACTGGCCGGACGACAGCAGCGGCTGCGGCAGCTCATGCAGATACTTGCGCTGGATGAAGTTGCCGCGCAGCGCCGCGGCGGCGCGGGTGGTTTTGCCGACCGCGCTGAGCAGCGTCGCCAATTCCTGCGCAGTGGCGGGATGCTGAAATACTTCCGGCAGCGCGGCGTCGGCGGCACGGCCGGTCTGTGCGAACACGGTCAAGACCGCTGCCAGCGCCAGTTTCAACACTGCCTTCATGCCATCGCTCCATCCGCTCGACCGCCGCGCAATCGCCGCCACAACCAGCGCGGCGCACGCCGCAGCATGCCGCCGAACAGGCGCAGATGCAGGCGCGCCATGCGCAGGTTGTCGCGCAGATAATGAAAATGCGAAACCCCATCGGTCGGATAGGTCACGCGCGTCGGTACGCTGACGACGCGCAAACCGGACCAATACAGGCGCACCAGAATATCGGTATCGAAGTCCATCCGCTGCGCCACCGGCTCGCGCGCCCACAGTGCCAGCGCACTGCTCAAGGGATACACGCGCATGCCGCACATCGAATCGACGATCTCGAACGACAGTGTATGCAGCCACACCAGCGCATGGGTAATGCGGCGGCCGTAGAGACGGACTTTCGGCACTGAGGTGTCGTACAGCGGCACGCCGGTGACCACCGCCTGCGGTTGTGCGGCGGCAAGCGCCAGCAGCTTGGGTACGTCGCCGGTATCGTGCTGGCCGTCGGCATCGATCTGCAAGGCATGGCTGAAGCCGGCCGCGTAGGCGGCGCGACAGCCCGCATGCACCGCGGCGCCCTTGCCGGAATTGATCGGCAGGCTCAGCAGCTGCAGCCAGGACGCTTCGCGCTCGGCCAGCGCCTGCACCACGCTGCTGGCTGCGCCACCGCTGCCATCGTCGACGATCCAGCAGGCGACGCCATGCGGCTTGAGGCGCGCGATCAGCGCGCCGATCGCGCGTTCATGGCGATAGTAGGGCACTACCAGACAAGGTCGGAACATGGGTGGAGCGAAGTCGTGCGGCAATCGTTCAGCGCAGCGACCAGACCGGTGCGGCGACGGTGCAGCCGATACGCTGCGGATCGAGTGTGCGCTGCAGCTGCTGCGTCAGTCGTGCCGCCGCCTGTGCTGGCGAACTGCCGGCGGAACGATAGCTGGCCAGCGGCATCGGTTCGCCGACGACGATGGTGAAATGTCCCGGCCGCGGCGGCACCTGGTACCAGCGCCTGCCCTTGGTCAGCATGATCGGCTCACAGCGGATCACGACGGGCAGTATTTCGGCTTCCGAGCGCAAGGCGATCCAGGCCGCGCCGCGCTTGAATTCGAGCGCCTGGCCGGGAACGCTGCGGGTGCCCTCGGGAAACATGATCAGCGCTTGGCCGTCGTCGAGCGTCTGCACGCAGCTCTGGATCAGCCGCATCGGCGTGTCGTTGCTGACGTAGCCGGACCAGTTCACGGTCCAGCTCAGAAACGGGTTGTGCTTCAGCGCCTGCTTGACGATGCAGACCGCCTGCGGTGTCCAGGCCAGCAGGAATACCGCGTCGATCAGGCTCGGATGGTTGGCCAGGATCAGCCGGCCCTTGGCGCCGCTCGGCGCCTGCGCGAGACGCTCGATGCCGTGCAGTTCATAGGAAATCACGCCGACCGTTTTCATCAGGCCGACGAAGAAGCGGCAGCCGTAATGCAGTGCGCGCTGGATGCGCGCGCGAGCGACCGCGCGCGAAGGCGCAGTCAGCGCCAACAGCGGGCATACCGTCACCGACAACAGCAAGGCGCTGACGCCGAACACGATGAACGAGAAGCCGGTGCCGAGCACCCGCCAACTGCGGCCGAGCGGGCCGCTCAACATGCGCCCGCCGGATCGGCCGGGCTGCGGTAGATCGCCTCCACTTCGAGCAGCAACTCGCTGCGGCAGATGTCGCCGATCAGGATCTGCAGCGGCGCATCGCCGAAGCGGCGCTCAATCTCCGGCAGCAACAGCGGTAGATCCTCGGCATGGCGCAGATACAGCAGGTACAGATGCGGCCGCAGTTCACCGATCGGCGCGCCGGCCTGGCGCTGCATCTGTATCGCGTGCATGCGCAGGGCTTCGAGATTGGCGGCGGTCTGCGCCAACTGCGCGACCGCATCGCCGGCATGCGCGGTGGCATGACCGATGATGCTGGCGGTGCCCGATACCAGCAGTTCGGCGCCGTCGGCCCACGGCAGCAGGGTGGCGCGCGAAAAACTGGGACTGCGCATACCGTAGGCGCGCGGGTAACGGAAGGCGCTGACCTGACGCGGATTCTCGACCTGGATGCCGGCGTGCTTGCTGGCCAGCGCAATCAGCGTAAAGCCGGCGCCGGTGCGCGATCCGATCGCGCTGGCGGCCGGCAGCTGCGCTTCGAAGCCGGGATGACCGGCGACCGCGGCGAAGCGGCCGACACAGAACTGGCGATAGCGTTCGCTATCGCCAGTGCCCTGGTTGATATCGCCGAGGTAATTCCACACGCGCAGCAGATGCGGATAACCGCGCGCGCCGATCAGGCTCACCAGTTCGGCATAGCAGCTGCGGATCGATTCTTCCAGCGAGTGCATCTGCGCCTCAGCGAGCTGCAGATGCACCATCATGACCTCGTCGTTGGCGGCATAGCCGAAGCGACCGCTGTGCCCGAACCGTACCGGCGTCGGGCTGAGCCAGAGTTCACCGACGCGTGCGCCGTGCAGGAGCTGCAGCGGCGCAATCACGCGGCGCGGATCGTCATCGCTCGCCGCCGTGCCGTAGCTGATCTGACACAGCGCGTGAGCCGACAGCGGCGCCGATAGCTCGTCTGCCGCAACTGCACGGATGCCGTAGGGCCGGGCCGGCCATTGCGGTTGGTTCTGCGCCAGATTGGTGTCGCTCGCTGTCATCTCGAATCGTTTTCTCGTCTCACCACGAAACTGCCACACGCTTTGACACTGCCCATCGCCTGACGGCGGCCATCCGGCACCGGCTGCCCTCGAGCTTGCCGGACCGACCACGCTTGCGATTGCATCGCGAAAAGCCGACCGGGACGGTTAAGCCCCACTCGGCAGACCGCTCCTTGGAGCGGTAAACTTCCACTTTCGTCCAGTCACAATATGTTACTAGTGCCGGCCTCAGTGGTGAGACGGTTGGGGGACGCGACGCAGCAGAACAGTCGAATAGAATGCGATGTTTTTCGCGTCGTTAGCTTAAAGCGGCGGCGGGGCTCCCCGCCACTGCGAAACTGATAAATAACGTGATGTAGGCCTGCTACGCCGACGATTTGGACTGCCTTGCTGTCAAAACGTTCTCTAACCGAGCACCGCGCGGGCAGCCGCAGCGACCGTTTTTAAGACATTTGGAACCGATGATGATGATGGCAGCTGCACAAGCTCTGGAACGCGAAGTGGCCGATCTGCTGATCTCGGCGCTCAACATCGAAGGCCGCGACGCTGAGTCGATGGACCCGGACGCGCCGCTGTTCGGCGCCCACGACATCGGCTGGGGATTGGATTCGATCGATGCGCTGGAAGTCGCGCTCGCCATCCAGCAGAAGTACGGCGTCGAATTGCGCGCGGATGAAGAAGCCACCCGGCAGGCGTTCACTTCGGTGCGCACGCTGGCCGAACACGTCGCTGCGCACCGCCACTGATGCGCTGGCTACTCGCTGCCTGCTATCCACTGCTATCGCATTTCGCGTTGATGCGGCGGCAGCCGGACCTCGAGTGGATCGCGCTGATGGTGCTGTTCGCCGCCTGTTTTTATAGCGGGCTGAAGCAAGGCCGCCGCTACGACTGGCTCGCCTTTGCGGCTTTCGCCGCCCTCGTCGGCGGCCTGATGCTGATCGATACCCAGGCTTACGCGCTGTACTTGCCGCCGATGGTGTTCCCGGTGCTGGCGCTGCTGTCGTTCGCCGGCTCGCTGCTGCCCGGACGTGAACCGCTGGTGACGCAGATCGCCACCGCTGCGCATGGCGGCACGCTGGCAGCGGAGTTCGTGCCCTACACCCGTGCAGTGACCTGGGGCTGGACGCTGATCCTGGTCGGCATTCTCGGCATCGATGTCGCGCTGCTGTGCTTCGGCTCGCGCGAACTGTGGTCGCTGTGGGCCAACTTCATCGGCTACCTCGTCGTCGCTGCGGTGTTCGTGCTCGAATACGTCTATCGCCGCATACGCTTCCGCAAGTTGCAGCAGCAGAGCCTGGTCGAGTATCTGCGCACGCTGACCCAGGTGCGTCCGCATGTCGGCTGAACTTCCAGCCGCAGCGGCACCGCTGCTGGAACTCGTCGCGCTAGGTCACGCGGGCGCAGCGGACAGCCCGATGTTCTGGCTGCAGGGCCTGCCGGTTTCACGCGCCGGCTTCGCCGCCAGCGCCGCTGCGCTGGCCGAGCGCCTGCCGAACGCGCGCTACGCCATCAACGTCTGCGAAAACCGCTTCGCTTTCGCCACCGCTTTCGCCGCCGCCATCGCGCGCGGCCAGACCAATCTGCTGCCGGCGAGCAGCAGCCCCGACGCCTTGGCCGCGTTGCGCAGCCGTTATCCGGATAGCTACGTGTTGTGGGACGAAGCGGTGCGCGGCGGCGTACTGGTGCCGCGCAAGCCGAACGGCGCAGCGCTGCACGAGGTGCCGCTGATCGACGGCGCGCATCCGGCGGCACTGGTGTTCACTTCGGGCAGCACCGGCCAGCCGCAGGCGCATCTGAAGACCTGGCAGTCGATCCACCATTCCGGCAGCACCGTTGCCGCGCGCCTGTTCGCCGCCTACGGTCACGTCAACATCGTCGCCACGGTGCCGCAGCAGCACATGTATGGACTGGAGACCAGCATCGCCGTGCCGCTGGCGGCAGCGCATGCGATCAGCGTCGAACGCCCGGTGTTCCCCGAAGACGTGCGCCGTGCGCTCGCCGCGCTGCCGGCGCCGCGTGTGCTGGTGACGACGCCGGTGCACATCCGCGCCCTGCTCGGCGCCGCAACACGGCTGCCGGCGCTCGCCGCGATCATCTCGGCCACCGCCCCGCTGTCGAGCGAGTTGGCCGAGCGCGCCGAAATCCAGTTCGCCGCGCCGGTGATGGAAATCTACGGCAGCACCGAAACCGGCAGCATTGCCTCGCGGCGCACACTGGAAGGTCCGCACTGGCGCCTGCTCGACGGCATGCAACTCGACAATGCCGATGGCGTCAGCCGCGTGTGCGTCATCCCAGGGACCGAAGTGGTGCCGCTGCAGGACATTCTCGAAGTCGACGGCGACGGCTTTCGCCTGCTCGGTCGCAGCGGCGACATGGTCAAGGTCGGCGGCAAACGCGCCTCGCTGGCGGATCTGACCTTTAAGCTGCAATCGATTGCCGGCGTGATCGATGCAGTGGTGTTCCAGCCGGAGGCGAACGATCACACGCTGGTGCAGCGGCCGGTAGCACTGGTGGTCGCGCCGGGCTTAAGCGAAAACGAGATTCTCACCGCACTCGGCCGGCTGATCGATCCGGTGTTTCTGCCGCGCCCGCTGCGCAAGGTCGACCAGCTGCCGCGTAACACCGTCGGCAAGCTGCCGCGACAGGCGCTGCAACAACTGCTCGTCAATGCCTGATTCCGCAATCGAATTCAGCGCCAGCACGCAGGTACCGGCGATGCATCCCTGCCTGCCCGGCCACTTCCCCGGCCGGCCACTGGTGCCAGCAGTCCTGTTGCTCGAATGCACCGCGCAGGCCTTGCGCGAGCGGCTCGGCGCGCTGCGCATCATCGCGCTGCACAGCGCCAAATTCCTGGCGCCGGTACTGCCCGGGCAGATCATCGAACTGCAGATCGCCGCCGACCAGGCCACCGGCCGCGCGCGCTTCCGCCTGCAGGTCGAAGGCCGTCTCGCCGCGCACGGCGAACTGGGCTTCGCGCGCCGTTGAAGCGCGTCTGAAAGCGTCGATGGAAGCAACGCCAGAACCGGTCTGGAAGCATCAGCGCGAACGCAGCCTGCCGTGGCTGGTCAAGCTGATCGTATGGTTCGCGCGGCACAGCGGACGCCGCATCGCACGCTTGCTACTGTGGCCGATCGCCGCCTACTTCCAGCTCAGCGGTCCGCTGGTGCGGCGCGAATCGCGGCGCTATCTGCAGCGCGTACTGCCGCATCCGCCGCACTGGACCGATACCTTCAAGCAGATTTTTTTCTTCGCCAGCTGCGTGCTCGATCGCGTGTTCCTGCTGACCGGCCGCGATCAGGAATTCGACATCCGTGTCAGCGGCGGCGGCGGCAGTCTGCAATACGCCGGCGCCGGCCAGGCGGCGATTCTGCTGACCGCGCATCTGGGTAGCTTCGACGTGCTGCGCGTGGTGTTCAAAGGCCGCCGCAAGCTCAGGTTGCGCGTAGTGATGGATCGGCTGCAGGGCCAGATGATCACCGAGGTGATGGCGCGCCTGAACCCGGACTTCGATCGCGAGATCATCGACGCCAGCGGCGGCCCGCAACTGGTGTTGCGACTGCACGAAGCGCTTGCCAGCGGCTGCGTCGTCGGCATGATGGCCGATCGCGTGGTCGGCGACGATCCCGGCATTGCAGTGAACTTTCTCGGCGGCCGCGCGCGGCTGCCGTCGGGGCCGTGGAAGCTGGCCGCCGCACTCGGCTTGCCGGTGGTGATGTGCTTCGGCATCTACGAAGGCGGCAGGCGCTACACGCTGCACTTCGAAACGCTGCTGCCGGCGCAAACCGTGCCGCGCGCCGAACGTGCCGCGCATGCGCAGACCGCCGCACAGCGCTATGCCGAACGACTTGAGTTCTATGCGCGCGCCGCACCGTACAATTGGTTCAACTTCTTCGATTTCTGGCCGGATGAACCCGCTCGGGATTAGTCACTACACCGTCACCTCCAGCCTCGGCCGTGGCCTTGCTTCGCATCTCGAAGCATTGCGCGCCGAGCGCACGGGTCTGCGCCAGCAGCCGTTCGAAACCAGCACCGTGCCCGGCTGGATCGGCGAGGTCGATGGCCTCGATACGCCGCTCGCCGGCACGCTGGCCGAGTGGGATTGCCGCAACAACCGGCTGGCTGAACTCGGCTTGCAGCAGGACGGCTTCATCGCTGCCGTCGCGCGCGCAACTCAGCGCTACGGCGCCGAACGCGTCGGCGTATTCATCGGCACCAGCACTTCCGGCGTACAACAGACCGAGCTGGCCTACCGCGCACGCGATCGCGCACTCGACCGGCTGCCCGACTGGTTCAATCTGCGCACCACGCAGAGCACTTTTTCCGCCGCCGATTTCGTGCGGCTGCGGCTGGGCTTGCGCGGCGTCGCCGTCGCCATCTCCACCGCCTGCTCGTCGAGCGCCAAGGTGTTCGCGTCCGCGCATCGCGCGATGCGCGCCGGCCTGTGCGAGGTAGCCGTGGTCGGCCGCGTCGATACGCTATGCCTGACCACGCTCTACGGCGTCAATGCGCTGCAGCAGGTGTCGCCGGAAATCTGCCGGCCGGCCGATGTGCGGCGTCAGGGCCTGTCGCTTGGCGAGGCCGCCGGCTTCGCACTGCTGACGCCGGACGACGGCACTGCCGAACTACTGCTGCAAGGCTATGGCGAGAGCAGCGATGCGTATCACATGTCGACGCCCGATCCGGACGGGCGCGGCGCGGCGACGGCGATGCGCGAGGCCTTGCGCCGCGGCGCGGTTGCGCCCGCCGCAGTCGACTACATCAACCTGCACGGCACCGGCACGCCGGCCAACGATCTGGCCGAGGACAAGGCGGTGATCGGATTGCTCGGCAGCGACGTGCCCTGCAGTTCGACCAAGAGCTGGAGCGGCCACACGCTCGGCGCCGCCGGCATTCTCGAAGCGGTGATCGCGCTGCTGTGTCTGCAGGATGGACTGCTGCCGCGCAGCCTCAACACGCAGGCGAAAGATCCGGCGCTGCGCGCCAATATCCTGCTCGAATCGCGCCGTGCGCAATTGCGCCGCGTATTGTCGAACTCGTTCGGTTTCGGCGGCAACAACTGCAGCCTGCTGCTCGGACGGCGCGCTTGAGTTCCGCTCTGGATCCCCGCAAAAGCTCGCAGCCGCAAGCATCGCTGCAGGTTTTCGTCGAGGCGATCGGAGTCGCCGCACCGGGCCTGGCCGACTGGCAAGTCGCACGCGCGGTGCTGCGCGGCGAGCAGGCATTCCTTGCGAGCGAATTGCCGCCGTATCAGCCGCTGCGGCTGCCGGCGAATGAGCGGCGCCGCGCAACCCCGGCGGTGCGGCAGGCATTTCGCGCGGCGGAAGATGCGATCGCGCACAGCGCCTGCGATCCGGCCGAGCTGGCAACGGTGTTCGCCTCGTCGGATGCGGACATGAATGTGCTGCATCGCATCTGCTCGGCCTTGGCTGAGCCTGCGCGCGTGGTCTCACCGACCGACTTTCACAACTCGGTGCACAACGCGGCCGCCGGTTACTGGAGCATCGCCGTCGGCGCGCGGCGCAATTCGATCAGCATCGGCGCATACGACAGCACCGCCGCGGCGGGGCTGCTCGAAGCGGCCACCCTGCTGCTCGACGAAGCAGCGCTGCTGCTGGTGCTGTACGACGTGCCGCAGCCGAAGCCGTTGTTCGATCAACATCCGATCGTCAGCGCCGTCAGTGTCGCGCTGGTGTTGACGCGCACGCGCAGCGCCGGCACGCGCGCGGCGCTGCGGCTGACGCTGGCAGACAGCGCCGACGACGTAGCGACGACGCTCGCCGATCCGCAACTGGAAGCGCTGCGGCGTGCCAATCCGGCGGCGCGCCTGCTGCCGCTACTGCGCGTGCTGGCGCAGCAGCGCAACGACAGCGTTCTGCTCGAAGCGGTTGCTGGCAGATGCCTGCGCATCGATATCGAAAGCTTGGCATGAGCGCAGCCTTGCTCGATCGCGCCGCACTCAGCGCGCTGATTCCGCACCAGGGCACGATGTGTCTGCTCGATGCGGTGCTGAGTTGGGATCAGCAGGCCATCCACTGCCGCGCGATCAGTCATCGCGATCCACAGCATCCGCTGGCTGCGGACGGCCGACTCGCCGCCTTGCATCTGATCGAATACGGCGCGCAGGCGATGGCGCTGCATGGCGGCTTGCTCGCGCGCGCCGCCGGCGCCAGCGCAGCACCGGGTGTGTTGGCGCTGGTGCGCGAAGTCAGCTTCACCGTCGATCGCATCGACGATCTCGCCGACGACCTCGATCTGCATGCACGGCGTCTGCTCGCCAGCAGCGGCGGCTGGCTCTACGAATTTTCCGCCAGCGCTGGCGGCAAGCTGCTGGCACAGGGTCGCGTGGCGGTGATCAACGCCGGCTGACAACGTCAATTGATTGCGCCCGCGTGGCCCCAAGCTGCAGTGCCAAGGCCGGCCGATCGATCGAATTCAACTGCTGCATCTGCAGATGCGCTTAAACTGCATGCTCACCGCCGTGGAGTCCGCCGTGCCGAAAAAGCCCGTTGCCATCGTCAAGCCGGCCGCCCTGGCGGGCGCTGCGAAAAAGACGCTGGTGAAAAAAGCGGTGGCAAAAAAGTCGACTCGCATCTTTACGCCGGTGGGCGTGTCAACGCCTGCGCAAAAGCTGCGCGAAGTGCCGCAGGCGGTGTACACGCGGCTCAACCAGGCCGCCGCGCCACTGACCGCGTACGACCTGATCGACAGCGTGCAGAAGCAGCTGAACCGCCGGCTGCATCCGCCGACGATCTACCGTGCGCTATCGCAACTGGTGGAACGCGGCCTGGTGCATCGGCTCGAAAGCGGCAGCAGCTACATCGCCTGCGCGTCGCCGGGCGAACCGCATCACAGCATCCTGTTCGTTTGCGCGCAGTGCGGCACCGCAGAAGAAGCCGTCGACAACCGCGTCCACAGCCTGCTGCAGGAAGACGCCAAGCAACGCGGCTTCAGCGCCGAGAGCGAAGTGATAGAAGTGCGCGGCCTGTGCCGCAACTGCCGCAAGGCGAACTGAGTTCCACCCGGGATTTTGACCAAGCGGCGCACGCCGGCATCAAGCACCTGTACTTGAGCCAATCCGATAGCGTCGATCGCCTCTACGACCCATTCTAAATTCAGCTGCCGGCTGCGCCTGTCGAGCTTGGCCGAACCCAGTCGCAGATAACGATCGTCAACCATAAACAGCTGGGTGTGTACGAACGGCGGCGGCACAGGCTCTCCTAAATCGTCCGATCACCGTTTCCCAAGCCATCGATGAATTTCCGCAAGCGTCACCGGTCCGATCTGGGCAATGTGCAGCAGGGCTGCATCCTTCAGCATTGCGACTTGCTCCCGACTGGTGAAGCCATGGGCGCGCAGCGCGTTCGCGGCGCGGGTCGTCAGTCCCGCGGTCCAGTCGAACGAGCGAGACCGCCATTCCGGCAAGCTCTGCTCGACGACCGCCGACTCCTGATCGACATAGACGGTGCGTGAAGGAGCGTTACCGCCGCGCACGGACTCTCACTCCTCTGCCGTCGTACGACATCGCTCGCAAGTGGATAGAACAGCAGGCAAGGATTTTCGTCCGCGAGCACGACGACAGCGGCTTGAGGCCATCAATCAGGACTTGCCCGATCCGGCCGCAGGCTTGCCCGCATCGGCGGCCTTCGGCAGCGGCGGCACTATCTTGGTCAGCGTGCCGCCTTCATCCGCGTAGTTCTCAACACCAACGGCACCGGCCACTTGGAAGCCCTTGCTGACGAGAAAATCGGCCGCGGCGCCCGCGCGGCCAGCGTGATTCGAAACGGTGATGATGGTGCGGTCTTTCGGAATGAACGCCAGTCTGTGCTCCAGTTCGCCGGCCTGGATGCTGAGATACACCGGGAAGCCGCCGATCGTGGTCAATTCATCGGGTCTACGCACGTCGATGATGAGGAGATGATCGGGCTTCGCCAACAGTGGCTCCAGCTGCGCACGCGTCAGCTTCGGCGTTTTGTATTTGTAAGCCTGCGTTGCCGGCGACGCACTGTTCGCCTGCCCGGCCTGTTGTCCGAACGCGGCGGACGCCGTCAGGGCGCACACCACCAATAGCGTTACGGCCTTGATGTTTTTCATTCTCACTCGCTATCTCCGATTGATCCATTTAAGGCGACGCATACGCGGCGCTTGCTTACCCGAACGTCGGGCAGGGCCCGTTTCGATTGACTTGAATCTGCAGACTGAGCGAGTCCGATTGCAGCGATCATGCCGTTGGCACGACGTGTCTGCCTGTACACTCGTTGCGCAAGGCTATTGGCGAAGCAAGCTGCTGATGGCACATCGGATATTTTTTTCGCCAAGGCCACATCGGTACCTTGCGCCGATGTACCGCGCTGGTCGCGCATGCCTTCCGCTGCTGAAATTCCGGCACTCGTTCGGTGGATATGCTGCTTTGACAACAGCCGCGCCGGACCAGGCTGGTCGGGACTCAAGCCGGCTGTCGAACCTTTTAGTCAGCGCGCGGATGCAAGCTTCCAGTCCGGCGTCTGGATCTCATCCGAGACTTCACCGGTCTTCTCGCCCAGGTGCCCGTGCTTCTTCAACAGGGTTCTCACGACATTGCGCGAGATGCCGAGCAGCGCGGCGGCACGGACCTGGTTGTAGCGGCTGTGCCTGAACGCTTCATCGACGATGATCTGCTCCAGTTCGTTAAACAGATTTTCGCCGGGCTCCGTCAGCAAGGTCCGTACAGCAGCGGCGATCTGCTCGCGCGGCGTGAGTCGCGACGCCGCTGTGCCGCCCTGCTGCAGCGACGACGAGGTGATGCCATTGAGCTTCAGGTGCTCCAGCCGAATCTCATGATCCTTCGCCACCAGCAAGGCGAAATGGATGACGTTCTCGACCTCACGGATATTGCCGGGCCAGCCATAGCCTTCGAGCGCGCGACGTGCCGATTCAGAAAAGTCGGGACGCGGCACTTTCAGACGCTGGCTGTAGACCGTGAGGAAGTGCGCGGCGAGCGGCAGGATATCCTTGGGCCGTTCGCGCAAAGGCGGCAAGCGCAGCTGCGCGATATTGAGGCGATAAAACAGATCCAGACGAAAATGCCCGGCCGCTACCGCGTCGGCCAGATCGACATTGGTCGCCGCAACCAGACGAATATCCACCGGGATCGATTTGCGCGATCCGAGCCGCACGACCTCGCGTTCCTGCAGCACGCGCAGCAACTTCACCTGCAGCGCCAGCGGCAGATCGCCGATCTCGTCGAGAAACAAAGTGCCGCCGTTGGCGGACTCGAACCAGCCTTCGCGGCGTCGGCTGGCGCCGGTGAAGGCGCCGATCTCGTGACCGAACAATTCGCTGTCGGCCAGCTGCTCGCTGATCGCGCCGCAGTTCACCGCCATGAACGGACCGCTGCGTCCGCTGCGTTCGTGAATATGCCGGGCCACCAGTTCCTTGCCGGTGCCGGTCTCGCCGATGATCAGCACCGGCGCTTCGCTCGGCGCAATCTGTTCGAGATATTTGAGGATCTCCTTCGACACCGGATCGACGAACACCAACGCTTTCGCACGGATCGTCAGCGGTTCGGCATTGGTCCCGCGTAACTGCAATACCTGCGGGTCATCGTATAGATATTCGCCCATCTGCTGCTCCCTAAATCTTATTCGCGGCGCCCGCCGCTTATGTACCGCTCGACTTTATTGGCGCCGCTACTCTCTAACCAAAGACTTCCTATTGCTATCCACATCGCCCGCGGATGCCAGCACTGCGGGCTTCTACAGACGGCGGCCCCTCCGGAGCCGCGCGCTCCGGAGGACCGATCGGCACGCATGAACGCCTTACGGTTTCAGCTGACCGCGGATCTCGCCCGGCTTGTGATCGGCACTGTGAACGTTCACATACAGGTTGCCGCTCTTGAAGCTCGCATATTGCTCATCGGTGAGCTTCGAGTCGGCAGGCACCGTCCACGAGCCGTCCGCAGCCTTGGCCAGCGTGATTACCGGAGGGCCTTTCTCGCCCGGCGCGCCCAGATGAATATGCACGGCGGTGCCGTCGATTCCGGAAGTCTTGACGCCGCCGGAAACCGACTTGTCCGACGCGATCGAGAACGTGCCGGTGCCGCTCGCCGATGTCGCGACCGCGGGCGTTTCTTCCGCGCCCGTCAGGGCGACCTTGACCTCTTCGGCCCAGGCCGAGCCCGCAACGGCGAACAGCGCTGCTACGGAAACCAGTGCACGCGCCGCGTGTGAAGCAGAAACCTTGTTACGCATTATTGTCTCCATTAAAAGAATGCGGGATATCACATCATTTGCATTGCCAGCTGTTTCAAGCTGCACTTGCAGCACTTGTCTGTGCGCACTCGCTCAAGCACGCATCTGCATCCGGCGCGCATAAGTATCGACCAATGATTCATGCGTTTTCAGACTGGTTTGATATTTGTTAAGTCTGTCGTGCGCTCGCAGATTGCTGTGAACGCTCGATGTTCTTTCCGACACCTGCAAACACGTCATAACACTGCTGGCAATGAAACAGCTGCGCTCCTGGACTGTTGATTTCACAACATGGAATCAACACTTGGCGGCAGACCGCGTGCGTGCAAGTCGTCGTGCATCTGAAGTGAATGCCATATTTCACAGGCATTTACTCGAATCGCTCGATGTTCTAGCAGCAATGGCACAGCCTGTGCCATATACCAACCCGCTGCGGTCGCGATGCGCGAAACATTTCGCGAGCGGCCGCTGCATATCCGTGAATCGCTGAATGAGTCGGGAACCTTGAATTACGCAAACAATCTGGAGCCGCGCAAAAATCTATTCGGATTGTTTGCCGTGGTCACCTTTCATATAGCGCTGATCTACGCATTGGCCAACGGCCTTGCCAGCAAGGTGATCGCGGTGCTGAAGCCGCCGTTGACGGTGAGCGTCATCGAAGAAATCAAAACGCTGCCGCCACCTCCGCCGCCGAAAACCTTGCCGCCGCCGAAGGCAGCGACGCCACCGCCACCGGCTTACGTGCCGCCACCCGAAGTCGCAGTGCAGGCCCCGCCGCAGGAAACCATCGTCGCCACCAGTGCGACGCCTGCACCTGAACCGGTGCCTGCAGCGGTTGCAGTGCCGGTGGCACCGCCGATCGTCAATGCCGCGGTGGCCTGTCCGAACTCGGACAGCGTGCGCAGCCATGTGCCGTATCCGCCGCAGGCCGAGCGCATGAATATTTCCGGCAACGTGCTGGTGGAGTTCACCGTCGGCGCGGAAGGTGAGGTCAAGAATGTCAGTGCGATACACAGCAGCAACTCGCTGTTTGCCAACACCGCGACCAAGGCGGTCGCCGAGTTTCGCTGCAATGGCCAGGGCCACGACGTTCGTGTCCGGGTGCCGTTCGACTTCCGCATCAACTGACAGGCACACGCGCCTGCCTTCGGCTCAACCATTCAATACGAGAGATGACCATGTCCCGTCGCAATAGAATTCACAGTGCCGCAATCGTCCTGCTGTTCGGCATCGCCGCCGCTGCCGCGCAAGCCAATCTGACCGCTCCGACGCCAACGGCGCCGTCGGAAGCGCCGGCGTCTGCAGGTTCAGCCAATACGCCTGCCTCTGCGGAGGCGATTCCGGTTGGCAACGCAGCAGCGGCAGCCGACAAGGATTCCGTTTCGATCGACAATCCCTACGGTCTCGATGC
>JAQGNU010000082.1 GCA_028291645.1 Nevskia sp. | reverse complement strand
CTCCGGATAGGCCAGACCGACAACGCGACCCACCGCGGCGACGGGCAAGCTCGCGTCGTCGTCGACATCGATCAGGCGGGTCAACTGGCGCACGGTCTGCCGGGTTCGCGTAAGTGCCGCCGCGTCGACGCCGCGACCACTACGGAAGCGCTCGACTTCGAGCGCCAGATCGGTGCCGGCGCTGCGCTCTTCCAGCACCGCGGCGACCCAGGCCGCCAGCGCACCGAGTCCGGCGCGCTGCGCCAGCAGCAGCATGTGCGCGACCCGCGGCGGCGCCGGCAAGCGCGCGAGTTCACGGCCGTGTGCGCTGAGATGTCCGGTGCCGTCGACGGCGCCGAGTTGCTGCAGCAGCTCCTGCGCATAACGCCAGGCGCTGGCGAGCGGCGCATCGAGCAGCGCCGCTTGGGACGGATCGCGCACGCCCCAGCCCGCCAGCTCCAATGCGAAGCGCGACAGATCAGCGGCGAGAATTTCCGGCGTGTCGTGCGCCGGCAATTGTGCATGCTGGTCGCGACTCCACAGCCGCACGCAGGCGCCGGGGCCGAGACGTCCGGCGCGTCCGGCGCGTTGCTCGGCGGCGGCGCGCGAGATGCGCACGGTCTCCAGACGGTTGGCGCCGGCACCGAGATCGAAGCGCGCGACGCGTGCCAAGCCGGAGTCGATCACCGAGCTCACGCCTTCGATGGTCAGACTGGTTTGCGCGATGTTGGTGGCGAGAATGATTTTGCGGCGACCGGCCGTGGCCGGTGCGAGTGCCGCATCCTGCTGCGCACTGGCGAGATCGCCGTACAGCAGATGCAGCTCGACTTCGCCGCGACCGACCAGGCGCCGCTCCAATGCGTGCTGCGCATCGCGGATTTCGCGCGCACCCGGCAGGAACACCAGCGCGTCGCCATCGCGTGCCGCGAGTGCATTGACGACGGCACTCGCCACCGCTTCGCCGAGTTCGACGCCGGCACGCGGCGGCGCGTACGCGATCTCGACCGGGAACATGCGGCCACCGCTCTCGATCACTTCGGCGCCGCCGAGCAGCGCGGCCACGCGTTGCGTATCGAGCGTTGCCGACATCACCAGCACGCGCAGATCCGGACGCAGATTGCTGCGCGCGTCGAGCGTCAGCGCCAGGGCCAGATCGGCATCGAGGCTGCGTTCGTGGAATTCGTCGAAGATCACCAGCCCGACGCCGGGCAGGTCGGCATCGGCCTGCAGCCGCCTCGTCAGCAAGCCTTCGGTGATGACTTCGATGCGCGTCGCTGCCGACACTTTGCGCTCGAAGCGGATCTGGTAGCCGATGGTGTCACCGACGCGTTCGCCGAGCAGGTGCGCCATCCGCGCAGCCGCGGCGCGCGCTGCGATGCGGCGCGGCTCCAGCATCAGAATGCGCCGTTCCTGCAGCCAGGGTTCGTTCAGCAACAGCAAAGGTGCCAGCGTGGTCTTGCCGGAACCCGGCGGTGCGGCGAGCACTGCGCTGCCGTCGCGCGCCAAGGCCGCGCGCAACGCTGGCAAGGCGTCGGCGACCGGCAATATCGGCAGCGGCGGAAGCATCACGCGGACTCAATCGCCTTGCGTCATCAGCCAGCGGCGCCGCTGCTGCAGCCTGTGGCGCCAGTCTTCGTTCAGCGCCGGCGTGTCGATCAGCCGCGTCAACGCATCGAGCGCAGGCCGGTGTGCGCCGACCAGATCCCAGAACTGGCGCAGGCTTACCGGCGCTGGTTCGCGTTCGATCAATTCGATTGCATCGCCGACCGCAGCGCTGCCCGGCGTCAGCACACGGTAGTACCAGCCGCAGATGCCGTGTTCGGCGATGTAACGCGTCATGCCGTCGACGCCGTGACGCGCTTCGATTTTCCAGCACGGCGTGCGCGGCTGACACAACTGCACGCGCGCACTGCCGAGCGCGAACACATCGCCGATGCAGACCGCGCTTTCGTCGGCGCCTTCGGTGGAAACATTTTCGCCGAGTGCGCCGGATAACAGCCGGTCAGCGATCTGCGGGAACTGCTGCGCCAGCCGCCGCAGGTTCTCCAGCGGATAGTGATGTACGGCCTTGTCCGGTCCGCCGTGAAAACGCCGGTCGGCCTGCGTATCGCCGTGCAGACCTTGCGGACCGATGTCGACCGCTCCGCGCACCGGCCGTTTGAAGATCGCGGTCGGCCGGCCGTCGTCTGGCATCGGCTGCACGCTGCCGATGAACAATCCGAGGATGGCCAGTTTCATACCGCTATTATGTCGGCCCGCGCGCATCCGGTCGCTCGGTGCCGAGCGCTGCAAGTCGCGCACCGCCTGCCGGCTCGCGCGCCGCTCTGTTTCGAAGCCTGTTGGAGACGCCGCATGTCACTGCCCAAATTGCTGCTGGTTGCCTTGATATTGGTGCCGCTGGCCGCTGCCGCACAGGGACCGAAGGCGCCCGTAGTCAATTATCAGGTCACCACCGGCGACGGACTGAAGTACAGCGATCTCAAGCTCGGCACTGGCCCGAGTCCGCGCACCGGCCAGACCGTCATCGTGCATTACGTCGGCACGCTCGACGACGGCAGCACGTTCGATTCCTCGCGCGATCGCGGCCAGCCGTTCCGCTTCGTCATCGGCACGGGCCAGGTCATCGACGGCTGGGACGAAGGTGTGGCGACGATGAAACGCGGCGGCCGACGCCTGCTGCACGTCCCCGCCTCGCTCGGCTACGGCGCCAGCGGCGCCGGCGACGCCGTTCCGCCCAACGCGGCATTGAACTTCGACATCGAACTGCTCGACATCCGATAATTGCTTTCCTTTGAACGGCCCAGGCGTACTGCGCGGCGGCCCTCGACTGCACTGGAAATCATGCAACGACGCGAACTGTTGAAGACTGTCGCCTGGCTGCCCGCAAGCGCACTGCCGCTCGGCGCCACACTGATTCCGGCCAGCGCCGAAGCCAAGCCGCTGGGCGCACCGCAGGCGTTCGATTTCGCCTGGCTCAAGGGCCGCGCGCAAGCGCTCGCCAACGGCATCTTCCAGGCGCCGTCGACAACGCTGCCGGCCGCGATCGCCGATCTCAGCTGGGATCAATACCAGGCGATCCGCTTCCGGCCGGAACGCGTGCTGTGGGCCAAGGACAGTCTGCCGTTCCAGCTGCGCTTCTTTCATCCGGGCCTGTATTTCAAGACGCCGGTGCGGCTGCACGAACTGGCCGACGGCCAGGCGACCGAGCTCGCCTATCAGAGTTCGATGTTCGACTTCGGCAACAGCGGCGTGCGCGCGGGCAGTCTGCCGGCGAGTCTTGGCTTCGCCGGCTTCAGCGTGTTCTTCCACACCGATCCCACGGCCGATGTGGCTGCATTCCTCGGCGCCAGCTATTTCCGCGCGGTCGGCGGCGACAAGCAGTACGGCATGTCGACGCGCGGCCTGGCGGTGGATTGCGGCATGGATCGCGCCGAAGAGTTTCCGCGCTTCACCGATTTCTGGTTCGAGCGGCCGGCCCAGGACGCCAGCCGGCTGACGGTCTATGCGCTGATGGATTCGCCGAGTGTCGCCGGCGCCTATCGGTTCGACATCGGCCCCGGCGGCACGCTGACCATCGACGTCGACAGCGCGCTGTATCCGCGCAAAGCGATCGAGCGCCTCGGCGTGGCGCCGCTGACCAGCATGTTCCTGTACGGCGAGAACGATCGACGCATGGCGACCGACTGGCGTCCCGAGATCCACGATTCCGATGGCCTCGCGCTCAACACCGGTGCCGGCGAATGGATCTGGCGGCCGCTGACCGATCCGCTGTCCTTACGCTTCAACGCCTATGCCGACGAGAATCCGCGCGGCTTCGGCCTGCTGCAGCGCGACCGCAACTTCGATCACTATCAGGACGACGGCGTGTTCTACGACAAGCGCCCGAGTGTCTGGGTCGAACCACGCGGCAAAGGTTGGGGCAAGGGCTCGGTGCAGCTGGTCGAAATCCCAACCGTCGACGAGACCTTCGACAACATCGTCGCATTCTGGAATCCGGCGGATAAGCCGCAGCCGGGCCAGGAACTGCTGTTCACCTACCGACTCTACTGGGGCAGCGCAATGCCCGCGCAGCCGCCATTGGCGCAAGTCGTCGCCACCCGCACCGGCATCGGCGGCGTGATCGGTCAGAAGCGCAAGTATTTCTCGTGGCGCTTCGCCGTCGACTTCGCCGGCGGCGGCCTAGCGCTGCTCGGCAAGGATGCCAAGGTCGAAGCGGTGATCAGCGCGTCGCGCGGCCAGGTCGAAATCACCTCGGCACGACCGCAGCACGAGATCAACGGCTATCGCGCGATGTTCGATCTGAAGCCGGCCGACGACAGCACGCAGCCGATCGATCTGCGCATGTATCTGCGCCTCAACGGTCAGCCGCTGACCGAGACTTGGTTGTATCAGTGGACGCCGCCGGCGCCTGCGGATCGCAAGTTTTAGTGCGGCCTGAGCGAATGAAGCGGGTTCGCGCAAAGCACGCCAAGGACGCGAAGAAAAATCTTTTCTTTGCTGGTTTCTCCTTGGCGTTGCTTGGCGCGCTTGGTGCGAAACGTTTTTGGGTTCGGCGCTGCACGCAGTCATGAGCGAGATCGAACTGCATCGCAAACTGCTCGGCGATGCGGCGCGCAACCGCGGGCTGTACGCAGCACTGGAACAGGCGATCCGTCAGATCGGCCCGGGCTGCCGAGTAATTGACGTCGGCGCCGGCACCGGCTTCCTCAGCTTCCTCGCACGCCGGCTCGGTGCTGCGCACTGCACGCTGATCGAATACACCGACACCATCCAGCTGGCGCAGGAACTGGCGCAGCGCAATCACATCGACGGTCTCGATTTCATCCAGGCGCACTCGGCCGACGTGCGCGGACTGCCGAAAGCCGACCTGGTGATTTCGGAAACGCTCGGCAATTTCGCGCTCGAAGAGAACCTGCTGGAATCGCTGGTCGATGCGCGACGCTTCCTGAAACCGCGCGGCCTGATGATTCCGGCAGGCCTGCAGCAATTCGTAGCGCCGGTCGGCACGCCGCGCCTGCAGCGCGACATCGATATCTGGCGCGACATTGGTTATCAGCTCGATCTCGACGCCGCACGCACGGTGTCGCTGAACAATATGTACGTGAAGAGCATTGCCGTCAGCGAACTCGCCGGCGCCGCGCAATGTTGGGACACACTCGAATTCAGCCTCGGCGGCGCGGCGCCGGACAGCCGCCGCAGCGCGAAGCTGCGCTGGCCTGCCGACGCGCTGAGCGCGCCGATCATTCATGGCTTCGCGCTGTGGTGGGAAGTCGAATGGCAGCCCGGTCATCGACTGTCGACCGCACCGGATGCACCGGCGACGCATTGGCAGCAGATCTATCTGCCGCTGCTGGCGCCGATCGAACTGGCCGCCGGCGACACGCTCGAACTGCAGCTCAAGTCCGATACGCGACCCAGCGTCGGCGTGCGCCTGAGCTGGCAGACGGCACGGCTGCGCGGTGGCAAGCGCAGCACGGTGCAAGCGCTCGATTCGCTGCGCGGCCGTCTTTGACGCGCTGCTTCAGCGCGTCAGGCCGCGCATTGTTTCCGTAAACTTCTTAACTCCTGCGCTCCCGAAAGCAATCCCCATGAATCGCTCGCTGCAAGACCTGGTGGCCTTACTCGATCTCGAGCCGCTGGAAGTGAACATGTTTCGCGGCCAGTCGCGCGATCTCGGCGGCAAGAGTGTGTTTGGCGGCCAGGTCATCGGCCAGGCCTTGGTCGCCGCGCAGCGCACCGTCGAAAGCAGCGTGCCGCATTCGGCGCATGCCTATTTCCTGCGGCCGGGCGATATGGAACTGCCGATCGTCTACGAAGTGGATCGTGTGCGCGACGGCCGCTCCTTCTCCGCGCGGCGTGTGCAGGCGATTCAGCACGGCCAGCCGATCCTGTCGATGATCGCCTCGTTCCAGCTGCCGGAAGACGGCGCCGAGCATCAATCGCCGATGCCGGACGTGCCGCCACCGGAAGGCTTGCGCGATTACAAAGAACTGGCCGCGGAATGGCTGCAGGCGGCGCCGGCGGAAACGCAGGCACGCGTGCGCGATGCGCTGCTGCGGCAGGTGGCGATCCAGTTCCGTCCGGTGGCCCCGTGGAATCCGCTGCAGCCGCAGCGGCACGCGCCGCAGCAGTGCATCTGGTTTCGCGCCGCCGGCGCGCTGCCGGACGATCCGCAACTGCACCGCAGCGTGCTGGCCTACGCCAGCGATTTCAACCTGCTGTCGACCGCGCTGATGCCGCATGCGTTCTCGTTCCTTGCACCCGATGCCGCGATCGCCAGCATCGACCACGCGCTGTGGTTCCATCGCGAAGCGCGTGTTGACGACTGGCTGCTGTACGCGATGGATTCACCTTCGGCGCAGGGCGCGCGCGGGCTGTCGCGCGGACTGATCTACGCGCGCGACGGCCGTCTGGTCGCCAGCGTCGCACAGGAAAACCTGATGCGATGGCGCCAGCCGAAATAAGTTTGAATCGACCGACACCCGCCCCGCAGCGACCCAGGGCAGGCGCAGCCGCGGCGCACGCCAATCGGTACAATGCGCCCCGCTCGGCGCGCAGACGCCGCTAGGGAGTAGTTGGAAAACTCATGCGAACCCTGTTGCGCGGCCTCGCGGCCGTCCTATTGATTGCCGCTTTCGGTTTCGGCGCGTTTTATTTCCTGTTTCCTGAGCAGGTCGCCGAAGCGGCGCTGCAGCTGGAGCGCGGTCACGCCGGTCTGCAACGCAAGACACTCGAACTGCCCGCCAGCGAGCACAGCCCGGCGTTCCATATCGCCTATCTCGAAGGCGGCCCGACGCAGGCGGCAGCCGGCGCGCCGACCTTGCTGCTGCTGCACGGCATCGGCGCCGACAAGGACAACTGGACTCGTGTCAGTTATTTCCTGACACCGCACTATCACGTCGTCGCCGTCGATCTGCCCGGCTTCGGCGGCAGCAGCAAACCGGACGACGCCAGCTATCACATCGACGATCAGGTGCGGAACGTCGCCGCAATCGCCGCCGCCTTGCATCTGGACCGCTTCGATCTCGGCGGCAGCTCGATGGGCGGCTGGATCAGCGCGGCCTACGCCGCAGCGCATCCGCAAGCCGTGTCGAGTCTATGGCTGCTCGATCCGGCCGGTCTCGCCACGGCGCAAGCGAGCGAGATGTTCAAGCGCATCAAAAACGGCGAACGCGTGCCGCTGTTCGCCGCCAATGCCGAGCAGTTTCGCGAAGTCGAACGCTTCGTGTTCGTGCGCGCGCCCTATATCCCCGGCGCGGTGCTGAATATCCTGGCGCAGCGTCAGGCGCGCGACTACCCGCACAACCTGAAAGTGTTCGCGCAAGTACGCGAGGATCTGGAACAGCGGCCGCTGGAAGCGCAGATCAAGGATTTGACAATACCTGCGCTGATCGTCTGGGGCGCGCGCGACCGCGTGGTCGACGTCTCCGGCGCCGAAGTGCTGCACCGCCTGCTGCCGAATTCGCAGGTCTCGATCATGCCGAACATCGGCCACCTGCCGATGCTGGAAGCACCGCGCGCCAGCGCCGAAACCTATCTGCGCTTCCGCGAAAGCCTGCACAACTTGCCGGCCCAAGCGCCCTGATCGAACCGCTTCAGGAGTTCAGTGCAGCTGTTGCGCCGCCACTTTCTCGAGGCCGCCGCGGTAGTAATCGAAGCGCAGCGCCAGCTGCGCGAACACCGGCCGCAGTCCGAAGGTTTCCGACAAATCGTGCTTGGCTGCCGACGCGAAATGCGTACGCGACATCGCGCAGTAGTAGTCCAGCGTCAGCGGGCGCTTGAAGTAGCGGTAGCGATGTTCGATCCATGGTGCGCACATGCCAGCCAGGAACAGCGCGTAATTGCCGATGTGCGAGATCACCAGGAAGCGCCGCTCGGCGCTAGCCTCCGCGGCGGCCTGCAGCAGGTCGACCAGATAGTCGTAAGCGGGTTCGCCTGCGCCCTCACGAATCTGATGCAGGCGGTCGGCGCTGACGAACAGGCCGAGCAGGTTGGCCAGATAGTGGATGGTGCGACGCTCGGCACCATCGCGGCGGCCGGGCAATGAACGCCGCAGCAGCACGTTGAAGTAGAGCTTCGGTGAGATGTCGATCCACAGTGCGCTGCGATCCGACATGGCTTCATAAACGTAACTGCTTTCCAGCAGCGATTCGAGCGTGTTGGGCTGCTCGATAACCGCCTGCGCCGCCGCCACCGCATCGATGCCGGGCGTCGGGAAATGCTCGAACAGAAACAGCAGATCCTTGTGCGCCAAAGCCGGCGGGCCGATGCGTGCAAAATCGGGCTGTGCGAAGACGGGCGAATGCAGCATGCGCGTACTCCTTGCGGTGGAACCTCACGAACACTATGCAATTCGCAGGCCTGATGCACGCAGCCAGCCGTGAACTTCGTCCGTCGGCAGGGTCAAATTGATCCGTGCAACGGATCTCGACAGGATGAAAAGCATGCAGGACTACAGCGCAATCGTCGACGGCGGCATGACGCGCAAGATGATTTACGCCTGAGGATTTGCCCTGGCGCGTGGACATCGGGCTATCCTGCAGGCTAGGCATTCAGCTGACGTGAGCGCAACAACGATGAGTCAGAAACGGCGCAGCAGGCCGCGTCACCCGGTGAGCCAGACACGCGGCGGCGTCGAACTCGCCGGCGGTGTGTTCGATCAGCTGAGCCGCCGCATCCACCAATTCCATCGGGCGATTTCGGATATCCCGTTCGATCGTCTGGCCGCAGCGCCGGTCGCCAGGATTGGCAGCCAACCGACGCGACTGCTGCACGACGGCATCACCGACAGCGTCTACGCCGTGGTGCGTGCGACCGGCGGCCTTGCCTTCGGACTCGCCGCACTGGCCTTGAAGCGTGCCGAACTGCAGCTCGAAAAAAATCAGCTGGCATTGCAAGCGCCGGGTGATTCGACCGCAGCACCGGCGCCAGCGGTGCTGCGCGACAACGTGCTCATCTCGCTCAACGGTGCGTTCGGCGATTTCATGGCAGCGCGGCGCAATCCGCTGTCGGTGCAACTCGGCTTCTATCATCACGGTACATTGCTCGACCTGCAGCCCGAGGTAATCGCCGCCGCGCACGCGCAGATCACGCCGCGCGTGGTGATCTTCCTGCACGGGCTCTGCTGCAACGAGCATTCATGGCGTATCTACGCCGATCCCGATGCAGCCGATTCAACGCCCTATGGCGATCGTCTCGCGGCCGAGCACGGCTACACGCCGTTCTACCTGCGCTACAACACCGGCCTGCATATCTCGCAGAACGGCCGCAGCGTCGCGCGCCTGATTGGCAAGCTGGTCGCCAACTATCCCGGACCGCTCGACGAAATCGTGCTGGTCGGTCACAGCATGGGCGGACTGGTCGCGCGCTCGGCCTGCTATTACGGCCAGCTGGATGAAGCCGCGTGGACCAGCAAGGTCACGCAGCTGGTGTGTCTCGGCACGCCGCATCTCGGCGCACCCTTGGAGCAAGCAGTACATCTCGGCACCGCGGTGATGGACGCATTCAAACTGAGCCGGCCGTGGGCCGGTCTGCTAAAACTGCGCAGTCTCGGCATCAAGGATCTGCGCCATGGTTACGCGAGCCACACCGACTGGCGCGGCACAGACGCCGACGCATCGTTCGAGAATCGTCGCAGCGAAATACCGCGATTGCCGCATGCGCGTTATCACTTCATCGGCAGCAGCATCGGCGAATCGGAGAGCCGCTGGCTCGGCAGGCTGATCGGCGACGGTCTCGTGCGGCTGCCCAGCAGCACCGCGCACGAACTCGCCGATGCCGATACCGCCGTGCTGTATCGGACGCACCACCTGCGCTTGCTGAATCATCCGGTGGTGTATCAGCAACTGGTGCAGCGGCTGGTCGCAGCCGAACGGCCGTCGCGATCCTCGATTAAGAATCCGAAAAAAGCGAGTCCGCGCAAAGCCCGCAAAGCGCGCTGAAAACACCGTTACAGGATGTTCGTGCTTTGCGCTCTTCGCGTGCTTTGCGCGACACGACTGGCTATTTTTTTGGCTTAGTGATGTCGGCGAGGCGATCCGGCGTGTCGTTGACCCGCTGCAGCTGCGGATACTTCAGGCCGTCGTGGTAGTCGACCTTGACGGTGCTGAAGCTGTCGAGGTTCTGCACCAGCAGTTCGATCGGCGCGGTGCCGATCTTGGCCGCGGTGATCGCCGCCTTCAGCCGATCGCCATCGAACTTCTCGCCGTTGACCGCGATCAGTTTCATGCCCGGCGCCAGGCCTGCAGTAAACGCCGGGCTGTTCCACAGCACGTCGCGCAGCTTGCCCAGGCTGTCGGCGTCGGTCTCGATGTCGATGCCGAGCGAGTAGCTCAGGTTGAGATGCTTGCGCACCTTCTCCTGCGCTTTGAAATAGTCGCTTGGCTTATCGGTATAGGCCAGCGTCCAGCCGCCGCGACTCAGGCCATCGAGCGGTGCGGCCGCATCGGTTGAATCGAGGCGCTTGCGCAGGAATGCGGTCCAGTCGTTCGGCTGCACCTGCTTGAGTGTCGCGACGACGTCCTCGAACGTGTACGGCTTGACCACGTAGGCGCCGTCGTCGATGCCGTAGAAGGCTTTGACGAAATCGTCGAGCGAATGCTTGCCGCCGGACAGTTCGCGGATTTTGGTGTCGACGTCGAGCCACAGCAGCTCGCCTTCCGGATAGAAGTCGACACTACGACGCCAGGTCGCCCAGGCATTCGGCGTGTCGTACAGAATCTGTGCTTCATCGGCGGTGTCCTGCAGCGGACGCCAGCTGCGCCCCGGACGCTTGTCCATCATCGCGGCGGTTGCTGCCAGCTCGTCGCGATACTGCGCCGCGCTACAGATTCCGGAGCGCGCGGTCAGCACCTGGCCGAGATATTCGGTGAGCCCTTCGTAGACCCACAGCAGATCGCCCTTCATCGGCACGTTGAAATTCGGCGTGGCGAGTCCGGCCGGACGGCGGAACTTACCGTTCCAGGAATGCACGTATTCGTGCGGCAGCAGGCCGCCGCCGGACAGATACGAATCCGGGTCGGTGAAGAACGCCGAGAAGAAACGATCGTCGCTCGACTGGTGATGTTCGAGGCCGAAATGGCCGGTGTCTTCCGACAGCGTGAACAGGAAGTCGTAGTGATCGTAGTGATGCGCGCCGAACAGTGCGTAGGCCTGCGTCACCAGGTTCTGATGCGCCTTGATCTGCTCGTCCTTCAGCACCAGATCCTCCGGATGATCGGCGACGATGTCGAGATGCACCGGCACTTTCGCGCCCGGCGCCAGATCGATGCGCTTGAAGTTGAGGCCGGTGATCAAAGGTGAATCGACCAGCGTTTCGAACGTCACCGGCTTGAACTGCAGGCTGCCGCTGGCGGTCGTCATCGGCTCCAGCGCGGTGCCGTAGCCCCAACCGGCCGGCAGCTTCACGCTCGGCTGGATGCTGACCGCGCGTCCCCAATATCCGGCCGGATAGAACGCCACCTGATTCCATTCCAGATCGACGATCTTGCTGGTCGCGGACACGCTACCGCCGAACGCACCACCATCGGTCGGCGACAGGAACTGGAATTCGAGATCGAGCGCGCTGACGCCGGCCGGCACGTTCAGATGCAGCGTGTACATGTCTTCCAGGTCGCGCCGCCAGGCGATGCGCTGGCCGTTGCCGCTGATGATCAAACCGCTGATGCCATCGATGGTGCCGGTCGGTCCGTGCTCGCCGGGAATCCACTTCGGGTAGTACAGGCTTACCGCACCGGCCTGCACCGGGATGGTTTCCTTGACGCGGAAAATCTTGCGCGCGGCATCGGTCAGGTCGACATTCAGCGTCAGCTGACCCGGATACGCAGTGTCGAGCAAGGCCGGCGTTGCATCGGCGGCGACCGGCAGCGCCGATCCAGCAGCCGCTGCGGCGAGCGCCGCGACGGCGAAACGAAGTACGGACTTCAAGGGCATCTCCCAATTTGAGCCGCTGCAAGACTGCAGCGGACGATGCGCCAGTGTGCCGCGTCGCGGACCCGCGCCGCAAAGTCCGCTTCGGTAAAGTTGGCAGCGCGCGGCGCTAGCGCTTGCGGCGCGGCTTCTGTCCGGGCAATGTGGTTGGCGGCGGTTCGCCACGGCTTTTGCACAGACCGGAAACGTCTTCGCGAATCATCGCCGCCAAGGCACGCGCGCCCGGACCGGCGTAGTCCGGATCGCCAAACACCAGATACATGTCGGCGTAACGATCCGCACCTTCGCGCATCAGCAGCGGCTTCAGTTCCCCGTTGCGCAATTCTTCACGGATCGAATCCTCCGGGAACCAGGAGAACCCGAGGCCCATCGTCGCGGCATGAATCCAGGTGGCTTTGTGGCTGACGGTCCAGCGCTGCTCGGAACCGAGCCAGCCGCTCTCGCGTTTGCGTTGCAGCGCCGAATCGCGGATGACGATCTGACGATGGCGCCGCAAATCCTGCTGCGTCAGCGGCCGGCCGAGCTGATGCAGCGGATGCTGCGGGCTCGCCACCGCGAGAAAACGCGCGCGCAGCAAATGCTCGCCGATGAAACCGGGCGGCACGATGCCGGTGATGATCAGGTCGGCCTTACCCTGCAGCAAGGCTTCGCCGGCGCCATCCAGCACCGACTCCAACAGATCGATGCGCATCTCCGGTCGCTGCTCGGCCAGACGCCCGCAGCAGCGCAGCAGCAGCCAGGTCGGGAATACGATGTCGACCGCCAGACGCAGCTCCGGCTCCCAGCCGGCGGCGAGACTGCCGGCGGCGCGCTCCAGCGCTTCCGCTTCGTCGACCAGCGCCCGCGCGCGGCGATACAGCACCTGTCCGGTCGGCGACAGCACCGCCTTGCGGCCCTGGATCTCGAAAGCCTTGACGCCCAGCAGCGATTCCAGCTTCTGCACTGCGTAGGTCACGGTGGATTGCGTTTTATGCAGCTTTTCCGCCGCCTGCGCGTAGCCGCCAGCTTCGACCACGGCGATCAGCGCACGCCACTGCGACAGCGAAATTTTTCCGTCCACGGATTTTATGATCGATCGATTCGATGGATAAGACCGATATATTTCGCTTTTTTATCGAATCAAACAAGTGCCTAATGCGCTCCAAGAATTCACTCAACCGGAGCATCGCAATGAGCGACACGATTCATACCCCGCTGAACGCCGCCGCGCTGGATCAGCTGTTCCGCACGGCCCGCACCTTCAACGCCTGGCTGCCGCGCGAGGTCAGCGACGAGCAGATCCACCAGTTATACGAGCTGTACAAGTGGGCGCCGACTTCTGCCAACACGCAGCCGGCGCGGCTGGTGTTCGTGAAGTCGAAGACGGCCAAAGAGCAGCTGAAGCCTGCGCTGGCGCCGGCCAACGTCGACAAGACGATGGCGGCACCGGTGACGGTGATCGTCGCCAACGATCTGGCCTTCTACGAGAACCTGCCGAAGCAGTTCCCGCACGCCGATGCGCGCAGCTGGTTCGTCGGCAACGACGCGCTGATTAAAGATGCCGCCGCCCGCAACGGCACACTGCAGGGCGGCTATCTGATCCTCGCCGCGCGCGCGCTCGGTCTGGATACCGGCCCGATGTCGGGCTTCGACCAAGCCAAGGTCGACGAGACTTTCTTCGCCGGCACCACCTACAAGAGCAACTTCCTGATCAACCTCGGCTATGGCGATGCCAGCCGCGATCTGTTCCCGCGCGGCCCGCGCCTGACTTTCGACGAAGCGGCAAAGATCGCTTAAGCAGCATCAATCATTCACTCGCTCACACATCAATAAGGAAACGACGTCATGACTACTACTGGGAAATCCACTGAACTCGCGGGCCGCATTCTGCTTGCCGGCCTGTTTCTCCTCTCCGGTCTCGGCAAGCTCGGCGCCTACGCCGGCACCCAGGCCTACATGGCATCGGCCGGCGTGCCGGGCTTCCTGTTGCCCTTGGTGCTGCTGACCGAAATCGGCGGCGGCCTCGCCATCGTGCTCGGTTTCCAGACCCGCATCGCCGCGATCCTGCTCGCCGGCTTTTCGATCCTGTCGGCACTGCTGTTCCACAAGAACATGCAGGACCAGATCCAGATGATCATGTTCCTGAAGAACTTCTCGATCGCCGGCGGTTTCCTGCTGCTCGCCGCGCACGGTGCCGGTGCGTACAGCCTCGATGCCCGTCGCGGCAAGGTGTGAATTGCGCCGTCAGCTGCGCCACTAGTTTGATCCGGTCAGTCTGCAAGGAGGTATTGCAATGAACACTGTCACCACGCGTACCCGCCAACTGCAAAATATCATCCCGAGCATCGCGACTTCGGATGGTGCCGGCGTCAAACTGCGACGCAGCATCGGCGCGCAGACCAATCTGCGGGTCGATCCCTTCCTGATGCTGGATGAGTTCGGCACCGACAATCCGGGCGACTACATCGCCGGCTTTCCGCCGCATCCGCATCGCGGCTTCGAGACCGTCACCTACATGCTCGATGGCCGCATGCAGCATCGCGATCATCTCGGCAATGTCGGCGATCTCGGCCCCGGCTCAGTGCAGTGGATGACGGCCGGCCGCGGCGTGATTCATTCGGAAATGCCGCAGCAGGAAAGCGGACGCATGCGCGGCTTCCAGTTGTGGATCAACCTGCCGGCGCGCGAGAAGATGAAGCCGGCGGCGTATCGCGACATTCCGCCGACCGAGATTCCGCAAGTCGAACTGCCGGGTGGCGGACGCGTCAAGGTGATCGCTGGCACGCTGGTGCTGGCTGACAAGCAGATATCGGGACCGGTCAACAACTGCGCACGGCGCCTGAGTACCGATCCGCTGTACTTCGACGTGGCATTGCCGGCGGGTGCATCGTTCCGTCATGCAGTCAATGCCGAACACAGCGCTTTCCTGTACGCCTACGAAGGCAGCCTCGAAGTCGGTGCCGCAGGCCAGCTGCAAAAGCTGGCAGCACAAGCGGCCGGAGTGTTGTCGGCCGGCGACGAAGTGGCCGTGGTCGCCGGCAAGAAGGGCGCACGCTTCATCCTGCTGGCGGCGCGTCCGCTACATGAGCCGGTGGTGCAGCGCGGTCCGTTCGTGATGAACACGCGCGAAGAGATCGAGCAGGCGATGCTCGATTACCAGAACGGCGAGTTCGTCAAAAGCGCAGCCTGAGAATTTTCAGGCAAGCAATGCAGAGGCGGGAGCCGCGGCTCCCGCCTTTTTTATTGCAGCGGACGAGCGTGATTAAAGCGCAGCCGCCTCAAGCTTTTCTCGAAGCTTTCAACGGCACCGCATTCGGCTCGCCTTTCTCGCCGAGCTCCTCCAGCATGGTGCCGAGATCTTCGGCGTGCTCTTCTTCCTGCGCGAGGATTTCTTCCAGCAGGCGCCGTGAAGTCGGATCGTCGTTGCCGAGGTACTGCACGATTTCGCGATAGGTATCGATGGCGATGCGCTCCGCCACCAGGTTTTCCTCGATCATCTCGACCAGGCTGTCGCCCTCGACATACTCGGCGTGCGAACGCGCGCTCAGTCCATCCGGATTGAAGTTCGGCTTGCCGTCGAGCTGGGTAATGCGCTTCGCCAGCAGATCCGAATGCGCCTGTTCCTGATTGGCGTGCTCGAGAAACTCGGCGGCGACGCTCTTGGCGTTGATGCCGGATGCCATGTAGTAGTGATAGCGGTAGCGCAGCGTGCAGACGATCTCGGTCGCCAGTGCCTCGTTCAGCAGACCGATCACTTTGTGGCGATCGGCCTTGTAGCCCTGGGTGACCGCACCGTCGCGGATGTGCTCGCGCGCACGCGCACGAATCGTCTTGACGTCGGTCAGCAAGGGTTTCTTGCTTACGGCGGCTTTGGAAAGAACGTCGGCCATACATCCTCCTGGTTTAGCGATGTGGGGTAGTGCAGCGCACACGCGCAGCGACCCCATTTGGGTATTCGGTGATGTGGGCGAATCCCCAGCGGCGCACGCGATTCCCGAAAAGTCTTTCGAGCGTGCGGCGCGGGAAGGACCAGCATCGGTTCTGACCCTCCAATGCCGTCGATGTTCCGCGCCGGGCACGACGGCATCGCGCAAGCGCACCGCATGTGCAGCGCAACATTTAATCTCGCGGGCCGGTAAACTGCGCGCCGAATGATTTCCCTGACTGCCCTCACGCTGCGCCGCGGCTCGCGCACTTTGCTCGAAGACGCCACCCTGACCCTGCATGCCGGCTGGCATGTCGGCCTGGTCGGCCGCAACGGCACCGGCAAGTCGACGCTGTTCGCCGCGATCCTCGGCCAGCTCGGCGCCGACAAGGGCAACATCTCGGTGCTGAAAAACCTCGCGATCGCGACCGTCGCGCAGGACACGCCGTCACTTCCGGACCTCGCGATCGAATTCGCACTCGATGGCGACATCGAACTGCGCGAGCTCGAACGCCGCCTAGCCATCGCCGAAGACGCGCACGATATCCATGCCATCAGCGATATCCACGAGCGCCTCAACGTCATCGGCGGTTATGCCGCGCGCGCGCGCGCCGCCAGCCTGCTGCACGGCCTCGGCTTTTCGCAGGAAGCGCAGGGCCGGCCTGTCGGCAGCTTCTCCGGCGGCTGGCGCATGCGCCTGAATCTGGCGCGCGCACTGATGTGCCGCTCCGACCTGCTGCTGCTCGACGAGCCGACCAACCATCTCGATCTCGATGCGGTGATCTGGCTGCAGGGCTGGCTCGCCAGCTATCCGGGCACGCTGGTGGTGATCTCGCACGATCGCGAATTCCTCGATGCGGTGACCACGCACACGGTGCATCTGGAAGGCGTCAAGGCGACGCTGTACAGCGGCAACTACTCGCAGTTCGAACGCCAGCGCGCCGAGCGGCTGACGCTGCAGGCCGGCGCGTTCCAGAAGCAGCAGAAGGAGATCGCGCACCTGCAGAGCTTCATCCGCCGCTTCAAGGCCAAGGCCAGCAAGGCGACGCAGGCGCAGAGCCGCATGAAGACGCTGGAACGGATGGAACTGGTCGCGGCAGTGCACGCCGATTCCGAGTTCTCGTTCGAATTCCCGGAGCCGGAGCGGCTGCCGTCGCCGCTGGTGCGCTTCGACGAGGTCGAGGCCGGCTATGGCGACGTCACGATTCTGAAGAACCTGCGCGTGCTAATTGCACCGGGCGAACGCATCGGCCTGCTCGGACCAAACGGCGCCGGTAAATCAACCCTGGTGCAGACCATCGCCGGTACGCTGGCGCCGCTGGCCGGCAAGATGATGCGCGACCCTTACCTGCGCGTCGGCTACTTCGCCCAGCACACCACCGACAGCCTCGATCCGAAAGCCACCGAGCAGCAGCTGCGCGGCTTCCTCGGCGGCTTCAACTTCAAGGGCGATCGCGCGTTCGAAGCGGTCGAGCCGTTTTCCGGCGGCGAGAAGGCGCGGCTGGCACTGGCGATGGTGGTGTACCAGCGCCCCAACCTGCTGCTGCTCGACGAGCCGACCAATCATCTCGATCTCGACATGCGTCACGCGCTGGAAAGCGCGCTGATGGATTTCGCCGGCGCCGTCGTCGTCGTCTCGCACGATCGCCATCTGCTGACCAGCACCTGCGAAAATTTGTGGTTGGTCGCCGCCGGCCGCTGCGTCAACTTCGACGGTGATCTCGACGACTACGCCAAGTGGCTCAACTCGCGCGACCTGAACGCGTCGTCATCGAAAGTCGCGAACAAGAGCGGCAACTCGGCGAAGGATCAGCGGCGCGCCGCCGCCGATGCACGCGCGCAACTGAAGCCGCTGCAGGACAGTGTGCGCAAGCTCGATCAGCAGATGGTCAAGCTGCAGAAAGAGCTGGCTGTGATCGAACAGCAGTTGGCCGATCAAAATCTCTACGAGGCCGCGCGCAGCGCCGATCTGGCCGCCGCGTTGAAAAAGCAGGGCGAACTGAAAAAACGGCTCGGCAGTACCGAAGAGGAATGGCTCGCGGCGACCGAGCAGCTCGAAGCGCTCGGCGTTTAACGCAGACTGCATTTCAGCCTGGTTATCGCTTCAATCCGCTTGTGCGGTCTAGACGACCGCAGGCGCAGTCATGCGCTCCAACTCGTGCAGATAGCTCAGCGCGAATTCGCGCCCGACCACGCCTTCGCCGCTGCCGCACATCTCACGCATCGCCTGCAGTCCGGCACAGACTTTCGGGCGCCGCGGATCCTTGAAAATCCCGCAGCTCAGATCGTCGAGCAGCTGGACGCAACGCACACCGGCGGGCTTGCCTTGCGGCATGCCGGGAATCGGCGACGAAATCGACGGCGCGATACAGCAAGCGCCACAGCCGGCACGGCACTGCATATTAGCTAAGGGGAACTTGACGAGGACGACAACCTGGATCGATGAGCCGCGCGCAGTGTAGCGCGATCACGCAAGCAGCCGAGCCGAAAAACAGGCGCGCTTCGTGCAGGAAAATAAACAAGATAAGTGGTTTCTCCACTTCCATCGGCGCCAGTCGGCCCTGTAGACTCACTGCAAAGTCGAGTTACTAACTTAGATCGAGCCGTTGTTGTCCAGCGACCGGCGGCGCTAAAGATTTGCGTACACATTTGGCTCAGGGGAACGGCATGAAGCAGCTCAAGAAAGGGACGCGCCTGCTCGGCGCAGTGGTACTCCTCAGTCTGGTCGGAGGCCTCAGCGCCTGCAACGATCACGGCGACAACAGCGATGGCAGCACCGGCGGAACGTCCGGCGGCACCACCGGTACCAGCAGCGGCGGCACAACCGGCGGAACCACGGGTGGCACGACCGGCAGCACCAGCGGCGGAACAACTGGCAGCACCACCGGCACCAGCACGGGTGGCACGACTGGCGGCACAACCGGCGGAACCACGGGCGGCACGACCGGTAGCACCACTGGCGGCACGACGACGCTCAGCGCCTGCCAGAAGCAATTCAACCCGGACTCGATCGCCGACCCCACCGACGACTGCACGCCGGTCTACGACTTCTATTGCCCGAACACCACGACCGGCACGCCACTGCTGAACGATCCTTCGATCTCGGCCTGCGACGGTGTCGCCACCGATGACACCGGCACGGTCACCGCCTCGGGCGTGACCACCAGCTTCGCCAAGCTCGCCCCAACCGACGCGAGCAAGTCGAAGACGCTGTGGGTCGCGCTGCCCGGCACCGGCGAAACCGGCGTGACGATGGCCAACCGTTTCCGCTTCGCCGAGCTGGCGAAAGCGCGCAACGTCACCGTGGTGGCGCCGACCGGCCCCGGCCTACTCAAGAGCTGGGGCGATAACCTGCTGGATCTCGACACCAGCTTGGCGCAGCGCTCGGCACTGATCGATGCGCTGATCGCACAGCTGCAGGGCAGTTCCACCACCGCGCCGTTCAGTACGGTGATCATCGTCGGCGCCTCCGGCGGTGCGGTCATGGCGCTGGAATACACCTGCGCGCATCCCGGCGCGGTTGACGCCCTGATGGTGGTTGCCGCGCCGATCTCGCCCGCACAGATCGCGGCCTGTGTATCGGCGGCTACTGTTTCGGGTGCAAAGACCGCTGCGACTGCAGCCGGCTTGCACGTTGCTACGCTGCAGGTGCAGGGCACGTCCGACGTGATCGCGCCGTACAACGCCGGCTTGCTCGGCCTGTTTGCCGGAGTGCCCACGGTATTCACCGATCTGTACACCGGCAACGGCTGCCAGGCGGCGAATATCGCTACGGCCGCGATGACCGATCCTAGTCCTTTGATCTCCGGTATCGATCTGCAGTGGGTCAAACCCTGCAGCGGTCGCGGCAGCGCGCTGGTCACGATCGACGGCGGCGGCCACGAATGGCCCGGCTATAACGGCCCGATCTCGTCGCTGTCGGTCAATGTCTTTGGTGCGGTCGCCACCGGCTTCTACACGACACTGCAGGGCTACGATTTCCTGGTCTACCTGGGCGCCGGTTCGTAACACCGAACGCGTTCCGCCTTACAGGCGCCGCTGATTCCAGCGGCGCCTTTTTTGTGCCCGCGATCCGAGCCGCGCACTCAATCGCCGACCACCGGCGTCGCCAGCTCCTCCAGCGAGCGGCGTTCGCCGGCCAGGCCGTAACGCCAGGCCACCGCAGCCGCAATCAGCATCAGCGCCGCACCGAAGGCGTAACCCCAGGCGATCGAACTGCGTTCGCCGGTGCCGATCAAGGCTGCGAACAGTGCCGGTCCGGCGATGCCGCCGAGCGCGGTGCCGAGCGCATAGAACACCGCGATCGCCAGCGCGCGCACTTCCAGCGGGAAACTTTCGCCAACGGTGAGGTAGGCCGAACTCGCGGCCGCGGAGGCGAAGAAGAACACCAGGCTCCAGGCAATGGTCTGGCCGCTGGCATTGAGTAGGCCGTTGACGAACAGCAGCGCGGTGACCAGCAGCAACAGACCGGAAAGGCCATAGGTCAGCGCCATCATGCGGCG
Source organism: Nevskia sp. (assembly GCA_028291645.1). GTDB lineage: Bacteria > Pseudomonadota > Gammaproteobacteria > Nevskiales > Nevskiaceae > Nevskia. The sequence continues at coordinate 7,066 of JAQGNU010000082.1, read as the reverse complement.
CCGGCCGACCGAATCGAACAGATGGCCGAGCAGCAGCGGCCCGAGGAAATTGCCGACCGCGAACGGCAGGATGTAGAGCCCGATGCGATCCGAGGCGATGCCGAAGAAGCGGCCCAGCACCAGCGCGTAGGTGAAGAAAATGGCGTTGTAGAAAAACGCCTGCGCGGCCATCAACACCAGACCGACCGCCGCCCGTTGCGGGTAGCTGCGGAACAAGGCGCGCGTCAACTGCAGCAGGCCGACGCCCCTGCCGCTCAGGCGTAGCCGGATCTTCTTCTGCGGCGCGCCGGGCACATCGCCGGCCTGCACTTCGATGCCGCGCAGGATCGCATCGGCCTCGTCGAGTCGTCCATGCAACATCAGCCAGCGCGGACTCTCCGGCAGGAAGCTGCGCAAGAACAGAATCGCCAGACCCAGCACTGCGCCGATGCCGAACGCCAGGCGCCAGCCGACATCCGGCGGCAGCAGGCCCGGCTGCAACAGCAGCACTGCGCCGAGCGCGCCGAGTGCCGCGCCGATCCAGAAGCTGCCGTTGATGATCAGATCGGTCTGGCCGCGATAGCGCGCCGGGATCAGTTCCTGGATCGCCGAGTTGATCGCGGTGTATTCGCCGCCGATGCCGGCACCGGTGAGAAAGCGGAACAGCATGAACATCCAGGCATTCGGCGACAGCGCGGTCGCCGCGGTCGCTGCCAGATAGACGCCGAGCGTGACGAAGAACAGCTTCTTGCGGCCGAGACGATCGGTCAGCCAGCCGAACAGGAATGCGCCACCGACGGCGCCGCACAGATAGAAGCTCGCGGAAATGCCGACCTGCGCATCGCTCAAGTGCAGGCTGGGGCTGGCTTTCAGTGCGCCGGAGATGGCACCGGCCAGCGTCACTTCGAGACCGTCGAGAATCCAGGTGATGCCGAGCGCCAGCACCACCAGCGTATGGAAGCGGCTCCAGCGCAGGCGGTCGAGCCGCGCCGGGATATCGGTTTCGACGATCTCGCCGGCACTTGTCGTTTGAATATTCATGGCAACACTTAGGCGCCACCAAGCAGCATGCGTTCCGTCACTTTGCAAAACCCTGCGACCGACTAAGATGCGCGACGATCACGACATTCTCATCCGCCAAGCGCGCCGGCCTTGGCATCGCCGCGATGGCTTGATTGCCGAATCTCTCTATCTACCTGGAAACCGCATGCGCACCATCATCGTCAAACACACGATTCAAGCGCCGATCGAACAGGTGTTCGACCTCATCGCCGATCACGCGCGCTACGACCAGTTTCCCGGCGTACGTAAATCGACGCTGATCAGGAACGGCAAGCCGAGCAAGAACGGCGTCGGCGCGATCCGCGAGATCGATGCCGGCAAGGCCTGGTTCCGCGAAGAGATCACCGCCTACCAGCGGCCGACGCGGATGGACTACCAGATCGTGCGTTCGTTTCCGCCGCTGCAGCATCGCGGCGCCAGCGTGCAGCTGAAGAAAGTCGGCAACGCCACCGAAGTCACCTGGACGTCGACGGTGCGACTGAAAGTGCCGCTGATCGGCGATCTGCTGACGCCCTTGCTGGCGTCACAGCTGGCCAAATCCTTCAAGCGCGTACTGCAGGCGATCGGCCGCCGCCTGGCGGTGTGAGAGCTGCAGTCGATCGCGCAGCAGCTCGGCTGCGCCGACAGACCTGCTGAGGTCCGAACTACGCGGCCGCGCTGTGCAGTAGCAGGTAAGCCATCACGCCCTGATAGGTACACAACACACCGGCGACCAGCAGCACGACGAAGGTCAGCCCCGCGCCGGCCGAGCGACCGAAGCTGGAATACGCCGTGAAGCTGAACGCATAACCGTGCAGCAGACGCGCGATCAACAAAGTCAGACCCAGCGCGTGCAGCACCCAGGCCGAGAAGTGCGACAACTCCAGCAGGCCGAGCAGGATCAGGATCAAGGGCACGTACTCGGCGAAATTGGCATGCCCGCGGATGCGCCGCAGCATGCTGGTATCGCCGCCGTCGCCCAGCGAGACACCCGCCTTGCCGGTGCGACCCTGGACCACGCGCAGACTCAGCACAAAAAACCATAGCGCGAGCAAACCAGCATAGAGCGGTGTGATGACCATCGGTGTTTTCTCCCTTGAGTTGTGCGGCTAGGCTAGGCCTTGCGCAGCGGGCTCACAAGTGCGATGACACCAACTTCATGCAGCGAGCGCAGGCTGCTGGAAAATGCTGCTCAGCCTGCGCATCGGCGCCGCGCTCATTCGTGCTGGGTCCACATGCGAAGCACCTTGATGATGCGCTGCGCCGCCAGCACCTGATACACCAGCCGATGCTGGATGCTGATGCGGCACGAATACGCCTCGGCCAAGTCGCCGACCAGCGCTGTCACCTGCAGCGGACCAGCGACTGGATCCTGCTGCACGGCCACAAGCTGGCGCTGCGCCGCATCGCGCAAGCCCGCCGCGCTGAGTTTGCGCGCATCGCGCAGCGTGCGCGGCACGAACACCAGTCGCCAGTTCACCAGTCGAGCTGCAGGCGGCATTCTTCCAGCGGCGTCTTCAGGCCGCGCCGGATCGATTCACGCATGCCCGGCGTCGATAGCAAGAACAGCGTTTCCTGAATCTGCAGCCAATCCTGTTCGGCGATCAACACGCCATTGCTGCGCTTGCCGGTGATGCGTATCGGTTGATGCGTGCTGGCAGCTTCATCGAGCAATCGATAGAAGCACGCGCGTGCTGCAGTAGCGCTGATATCGGCCATCGAGTCCTCCTTGTCCGGTCGGCAGGAGCACGAAGCGTACGGCGACCCGTACGTAACTTCAGTGCACTGCGACACGCTTCGCACTCGCTGAAACCCAATTACGGATTGGCTTTGCCGCGCATTTTTTCGCGCGCACCGCGAGCGTTACGCACAACGCCGCGTGCAGATGGAACCGCATCACATTCAGCGCGCCGCGCCGCTGCGAGAGTCCGCGCCGCAGCGACGGCCCCGATGCCGTCCTGCGGCAACCTTCCCCTAACGAGAGGTGTAATCATGGCAAGCAAAGATAAAGGCGCCGTCGAAATCGCAGTCAGCGCGAAACTGCTGGCGGTCGACAAGGCGGAGTCGGTACCCGAAGTCGTCGCCTATGCTTTTTCCGCCGAAGCACGTCTGCTCGGCAGCGTCGCATTGGACGCGAAAGGCGCGGGCGTATTGCAGCTGCCGCGCAGCCCGAACGCGGCCAGCGTGCGCGTACTGATCGGTCCGAAAGTCGAGCAGAAGGCGGTTGATTTCGAAGAACTGATGCGTCGCGGCGCGCAGGAGCAGCATCTGCGCATCGATGCCGAACGCCTGCGGCACGATCTGCAGATCACGATCTATCCGCCGGTCTGGCAGTGCTGGCTGCGCAGCGCCTGCTTCGTACGCGGGACTTTGCTGAAACGCGAAGTCAGCGGCGGCGTCAACGTCGATCTGCCGGTGTGCAATGCCACCGTCGAAGTCTACGAGGTCGATCCCTGGCCGATCATCATCTACAAACTGCCGGACGATATTCTGCAGCGCCTGCGCGACATCATCCTGCGGCCGATCCCGATTCCGGATCCGGTGGGTCCGGTCATCGGCCCCGTGATCGGTCCCGTGCCTGGCCCCGACCCGGTGCCATTCGCGCGCACCGCGCTGGCGCGTGTCGGCGCAAACACGCATCGGTTCGATGCCGACACGGTTGCGAGTTTGAACCAGCTGACCGAGACCAGCGGCCTGCGCTACGCCGCGCAGTTCGGCGCCAAACAGCAGTTCCAGCAGGCCTTGATCGACAACGCGCTGATCGTGCGGCCGCTGTTCTGCCTGTTCTGGCCGTGGTGGGTGACGATGCGACTCATCGCCACCACGCAGACCGATGGCTGCGGCCATTTCCAGGCGCTGTTCTTCCAGGGCTGCAACAACCACGATCAGCCGGACCTGTACTTCAAGGCCAAGCAGAAGCTGTTCGGTTTCTTCGAGGTGACGATCTACGCGCCGACGCCGATCTCCTGCCACACCTGGTGGAACTACGTCTGCGGCACCGAAGTCACGCTGTACACGACGTCGCCGCTGGCGGTGACCTGTCCGCCCTGCCACCCGGTGATCGGCCCGAACAACTGGGTCCTGTGGACCGCACTCGGCAACACCTCGCTGAAGGCGATCTATGGCGGCGGCGCGGCCGCTGCGAGCACCGCCAATCTCGGCCTGCTGAGCAGCGGCGCGCCCTGGGGCGGTACGCTGCGGCCGCGGCTGGATTTCGACAACAGCCTGCGCGACACGCTCGGCGTGCACTACTACCAGCTGAGCTGGCGCCGCGGCACCGCCGGCGGCTGGACCCCTTTGAATGCTGAGGTCTACCGCCACTACGCACACGTCGTCGGCAGCGATCTGGTGATCGATCCGTACAAGCTCGGACCGCATCACATGGTCGTCGGCGGTCAGCCGCTGGAGTTGTACGAGCTGCCGCCGGCGCTGCCGCCGATCGGCCAGTGGACCGTGGCGAATGCCGTCACCGACACCGAGAACGGCGAGTTCGACAGCGTGCTGCACGCCAGCGGCCTGAGCTTCGACGGCAACGGCGCCGCCAGCGGCACCGACAACAGCGGGCTCTACCAGCTCAAGCTGGAACTGTTCGACGCGAGCGGCAACCTGATCGACATCGCGTCCAAGGGCATCGTCTACGTCGTGCCCGATACCACCGATCTGACCGGCACGATTCACACCGTGCACGCGGATACGGTGCTGCAGCCGGGTGGCGGCAGCCTGGTCGTCGGCAACGCGATGGTGCTGACGCTGCACATCGACAACAACCACACCTGGGCCGGCCTCGGTGCACCGATCACACCGACGGGTGCCGCCGATGCCTGCTGCGGCGTGGTGCCATATGCAGCGAGCGATAGCGTGAGCCTGCCGTACACGGTCTACCACCCGCATGGCTACGCCACCTATGGACTCGGCGTGTATCGCAGCGCTACGCAGATTCTCAGCTTCAACGGCGGCACCGGCAACTACACGGATGTTGAAACCGTTGCCAACATGATGAGCTTGAATCTTCCGGCCGCCTGTGTGGGCAAACCGCCGTGCACGCTGGCCGCGTTCAGCGAACATCTCGACGTCTACGCGATGGCGACCGATGGCTGGGGCAGCTATCTCGGCTACAACTCGACAGCCGATCGCGCGTTTGCGTTGTCGCCGGCATAAGCGATAGCAGCACTTCGAGGGCCGGCTCACGCCGGCTCTCTTTTTTTTCAGTCGCGAATTTTGCGCGGCACGAACGGCTGCGTCGATTTCTTCGTGTTGCGTTCGATGCTGATGCGTTGATTCTTGCTGCCGATCAGCACGCGCTGCCAGTGGCGCTCGGCAGAGGCGGCATCCGATTCGCTCGCATGCCAGGCTTCCTGCAGCAGGAATTTTCCGGCGGCCAGCGCATCCGGCGAACGCGTCGCGAACTCCGCCGCCAGCTCGCGCGCCTGCAGCAGCGGATCGTCGGCGACGTGCGTCACCAGGCCAAGCGCCTGCGCATCGCTGCCGCTGATGATGCGGCCGCTGAACGTCAGTTCCTTGGCGACGTCGATCGCCAGCAATTCGCGCAACAGCACCGCACCGCCCATGTCCGGAATCAAGCCCCATTTCGATTCCATGATCGAGATGCGCGCATCGGGTGTGGCGATGCGGATGTCCGCACCCAATGCCAACTGGATGCCGGCGCCGAAGCAATTGCCGTGCACCGCCGCGATCACCGGCACGCCAAGCTCGCGCCAGGCCAGACTCCAGCGCTGGAATTTATTCGCATACGGCAGCCACAGCTGCGCGTAGCCAAGCGCGGCTTGCGCCGGCTTGCCGAGCACCGTTTTGAAATCTAGCCCCGCACAGAACGACGGCCCCTCGCCCGACAGAATCACCGCACGCAGATCGCGCTTGCCATGCAGCGAACGCGCAGCGGCGAGCACCGCATCGAGCATGTCGAAGTCCATGCCGTTATGCGCGGTCGGACGGTTGAGCCGCACGCTCGCGACGGCGTTTTCGATTTCGATCAAGACATTTTGATTTTTCAAAGGAACCTCCTCGAAACACTCATGGCGACTTCAACAGGCTCAACACCTGCTCCGGCGGCCGTCCAAGTGCAGCACGCTTGCCGTCGACCGCGATCGGCCGCTCGATCAGCACCGGGTTTTCCGCCAGCAGGCGCAGCCATGCGGCGCGCTTGCGTACATCGCCGGCTTTGATCCCCAGCTCCTTCGCGCGGTCTTCGCCGAAGCGTACGATGGTCTGCGGCTCGCGGCCGAGCGCTTTGCACAGCGCATCGAGTTCCGTAGCAGACGGCGGCGTCTTCAGATATTCGACGATCTCCGGCTCGACGCCGGCATCGCGCAACAGTTGCAGCGCCTGTCGCGACTTCGAGCAGCGCGGGTTGTGGTAGAGCCGCACGCTCACGTCCGCCGGTAAACCTCCGCACCCTGCTCGCGGAACTCGGCCGATTTTTCGGCCATGCCTTTGGCGAGCGCAGCCTGTTCGTCGGCACCGATCTTGGCGGCGTAGTCGCGCACGTCCTGGGTAATTTTCATCGAGCAGAAATGCGGGCCGCACATCGAGCAGAAGTGCGCCAGCTTGGCGCCTTCCTGCGGCAGGGTTTCGTCGTGGAATTCCTTCGCCTTCTCGGGATCGAGGCCGAGGTTGAACTGGTCTTCCCAGCGAAATTCAAATCGGGCCTTGCTGAGCGCGTTGTCGCGCACCTGCGCAGCCGGATGGCCCTTCGCCAGATCGGCGGCGTGTGCGGCGATCTTGTAGGTGATGATGCCCTCGCGCACGTCGTCCTTGTCGGGCAGGCCGAGATGTTCCTTCGGCGTGACGTAGCACAGCATCGCGGTGCCGAACCAGCCGATCATGGCGGCGCCGATGCCGCTGGTGATGTGGTCGTAGCCCGGCGCGATGTCGGTGGTCTGTGGCCCGAGCGTGTAGAACGGCGCCTCGTCGCAGTCCTTCAGCTGCTTCTCCATGTTCTCCTTGATCAGGTTCATCGGCACATGGCCGGGGCCTTCGATCATGGTCTGCACTTCGTGCTTCCAGGCGATTTGCGTCAGTTCGCCGA
>JAQGNU010000078.1 GCA_028291645.1 Nevskia sp. | reverse complement strand
GTGCAGTTCGTAAAGCTTCTCGTCGGCTTTTTTGTTGGCAAGCTCGAATACCGAGAGCGCTGCGAAGTTGAGAACCTGAAAGCCAGGTAGAACGACCAGTCCAACTCGCAACATAAGTAGTTCCTTGTCCAGAGATACCGGCATCTATGACGGTAACTGTATTGGGGTTCCACCCACGTTCGGATCAGATGGATCAGAGTGCGAGGGATGTTTGAAGCCTGATCTTTAGCCCTTCGCAAATCGTGTCCGGTGCGAAACGCAGGCTTGCGGCCTGCTATCGATTGCGCAGCTAGTGTGGGTCGGGTGAAGATGTGGCGGGGCAGACAACAAACTCAGGGGAGTGCCATGTCGATTGTCGAACGATTCCATGCTGTGTCCGTGGCCGTCACGTTGGCGGCGGCAATGCAGATATTTAGCACCGCCGCGGCCACTCCGCCGACGGCGGTGTCGCTACACAATTGCTCTGAACAGAGCGTCGCGCTGATTTATCCGGCAATCCTGTATCGCAAGCTGCTGCCACCGGGCTTTCGCTTTCCGGGGCTGGGGCTGACGGCGCGAATCCTGGTTTCGGGTTCGAACTGCGAGTCTGCGAACGGCGGCGGTCCTTCGTCGGAGTTGCTGTCGTTCATGGAAGTGACGCCGACGGCTGAATATACGGACCCGATTGTGCAGCTTTACGCCATTGCACTGACCGGCTACTCGACGCGGCCGGACACGGTGGCGGCGTTCGCGGCGGCCGGTTTTGCCGATCTTATCCACCTAGGTACGGTCCAAATTACCGAAGTTGATCATCCACGCTTGCATGAACGTCAGGGTTACGTAATCGCAGGCGATTCTGATGGAAAGGTGATCACCACCACCACCGTTTTCGGGCCGATCACGACGGTTGTCGCGTCGCGAACCCGCTTGTTCGCTGTGCGCGGTGGCGCTGTCGTTGGCATCGCCGACGGCGAATACACGGCCCATCCAGGATACGGCGGCATTGGCATTTTGCTGAAGTTCGGCGACGGCCCCTCCGTCGCGCCGGCTGATGCGTCCGTGGCCACCCAAGAATCCGGCTACGACTTGCTTATTACGCCGGTGCCGCTTCCCGTCCCGCTCGTCCCATAGATGATCATCGCATCCGAGCCTAGCGTCGTTTCTCGGTGCGGGCTTGAGCGGGGCGCTGGATCACTTGCATCATCCTGTGCCGGCCCGCGGATCGCTCATGCGATAACCGCCCCGGCGCGCAAGCCGGGCAAAAAAATAGCGTCGCCACGCTTGCACGCGGCGACGCTTAAAGGGTTGTCAGACACCAAGGCAACTTAGGGAGCTACATTGGCGGCGCCAGCTTCGTCCAGTCCGATGAAGGCTTTGTGACGGCGCCTATTAGCGATATTGAAACAGGGCGCATTACAACAGCACCCAAGTTGTACGAACGACTACTGCGCCGCGTAGGTTTGCAACGATGTCGCCAGCGCTACACTGATCGCCGCCAGCGCCTTGCTCCAGCCCTCGACGATTGCGTCGAAGCCAGCGCCGGCCAGCGGCAGGGTGACGTCGAGGCCGTCGATCAGCGGCGCTGCCGTGCCGCCACCGCCGCTGATCGCCCAGCGTGCGCGCACGCTGACGTTGCTGCCGGCCACCGCGTCGAACTGTTCGATATTGACGACGACCTTCAACGGTGCGTTGCCGGCGACCAGACGCGCATCGCCGGCGACGTTGCTGCTGCCGAGTTGGAGCCGCAGGTTGCGCACGATAATCGCCGGGATCTGATCGCGCAGCGGCTGTGCCCATTGCTGTGCTTCGGCGATGCTGACGCGCGTCGCCGATTGCCGCACCACCAGTTGCATGCGATCGACCAGATCCGGAATGGAGGCCGTGCTGAGCACCACGCCGCGTTGCAACGTCGTCGTGCTGCCGACGGCTGCGGTGCCGGCTGCACTCAGCGTGTAGTAATGCGTCGGCGCCGACGCGCAGGCATCGAGCAGTAGCAGGGCGACGACCGCGGCACCGCTTAAATGCAGCCTCATTGGTCGCCTCCCTGTTTGCCGCGAATCAGCGATTCTGGATGTCGCTCGAGATAGTCGGACAGATCCGCCAGCGCGCGCGCCGAACGCGACAGCTGTTTCAGCGTATCGCGCAGATTGCTCTGCAGCGGCGATTCCTGCGAAAGCGTCGCCTGTGCTGCGTCCATCGCCTTGCGTGCATCGGCCAGTGCGGCCTTGGCTTCCGGGGCAACGTCGGTATTGAGCTTGTCGACCAGTGCCGACGTGCTATGCAGGGTCGCATCGAGCGAGCGCATCGTCGTTAGCAACTGGCTGCTGATCTGGTCGAGCGGCATCTTGTCGAGCTTGTCGGCGATATTGCCGATCGAGTCCTGCAACTGCGCGAGGCCGCCGGGCACGGTCGGCAGTTCGACGCGCTTGTCGTTCCAGTTCAACTTCGCCGGCGCTGCCTTCGCAAAGAAATCGAGACCGACGTAGAGCTGTCCGGTGATCAGGTTGCCGGTTTTCAGCTGTGCGCGCATGCCGGCCGCGATCAGGCGATTGACCAGATCGCGGTGCGCGGCATCGGTCGAGTCGTCGGCGCGCGGCGCGCCCTCGCGGTAGCGATCGCGCAGTCGCTGCGGGTAGATGTCGATTTCCACCGGCGTGCGGAAGATGCCCTTGGCCTTGTCGTATTCGATGCCGATGCTGCGCACTTCGCCGATGACGATGCCGCGGAATTCGACCGGCGCACCGACCGCGAGACCACGCAGCGAATCGTTGAAATAAACCACGAACGGACGCACGTCGTGATACGGCCGCTTCATCGCCTCGTCGTGATCGCCGAACAGCGTAAAGGTCGCACCGGTCGACGCTGGCGGTGCCAGCGGGTTGTCCGCCGGTGATTCAAAGGCAAGACCGCCGATCACCACCGAGATCAGCGATTGCCATTCGACCTTGAGACCTTCCGCGCCGAACGAGAAGTCCACGCCGCTGGCCTGCCAGAAGCGCGTGTCGGTGGTGACGAAGCGATCGAATGGCGCGTCGACGAACACCCGCAGCTGCACGCCGCGACCGTCGTCGTCGAGCTTGTAGCCGACCACGCGGCCGGCTTTCACGCGCCGGAACAACACCGGCGAACCGATATCGAGCGAACCGACGTCGACGGTATGCAGCACGAACTCGCGGCCGGGCGCGTCTTCGGTATTGATCGGCGCGACTTCGAGGCCGACGAAGTCGCGGCGCTGCTCTTCGGCCTTGCCGGCGGCGAGGCTGATGTAGGCGCCGGAGAACAGCGTGCTGATGCCGGTGATGCCGCCCGGCGAAATGCGCGGACGCACCACCCACAGGCGCGAATCGTCGCGCAGGAAGCGGCTGGCGTGCTTGTCGATCGCAGCGGACACGATGATGCCGCCATCGGCGTCGGCAAACTTCACCGCGGTGACGCGGCCGATATCGACGTTCTTGTAGCGGATGCGCGTCTTGCCCGGCTCGATGCCCTCGGCGGTGAGGAACGAGATGCTGATTACCGGACCCCGTTCGATCCAGCGCTCGATCACGATCCAGCCGCCGATCAGCGCCGCCACCAGCGGGATCACCCAGACCAGCGGCGGAATGTGCCAGCGGTGCTCGATCAGGTGGGCATCGGGAATGTCGTCGAGATGGTGTTTGTGCTCGGTGTCGCTCATGCTGCCCCCTGTCGATCCCACATCAGTCTTGGATCGAAGCTGCGTGAGGCGAGGATGGTCAACACCACCACTCCGCCGAACGCCATCGCGCCCCCGCGCGGTTCGATCGTCGCCAGCGCCCGCAGCTGCACCAGCGCCACCAGCAAAGTCACTACATAGATATCGAGCATCGACCAGCGGCCGATGAACTCGATCAGACGGTACAGCCTTGAGCGTTCCCGCGGATGCGACTTCCAGTTGTAGCGCACCGACAATACCAGGATCGACAGCGCCAGCAATTTCACCATCGGCACGACGATGCTGGCGAAGAACACCAGCAGCGCCAGCGGCCAGGAGCCGGTGTTGATCAGCACGATGACGCCACTCATGATGGTGTCGTCCTCGCTACCGAGGAAAGTCTCGGTATGCATGATCGGCAACAGGTTGGCCGGGATGTAGAGAATCGCCGCCGCGATCAGATAAGCCAGCGTGCGGCTCAGGCTCCGCGGCTTGCGCAAGTAAATCTTTTCACCGCAGCGCGGGCAGCGCAGCCCGCGGCGGGCGATGCGGTGCGAGAGCAGATCGCAGGTTGCGCACAACAGTAGGCCGGCGCGTCGGGCAGTGAGCGGACGCTTCATTCAGATCGCTCCGCCGACCAGCGCCAGACATCGTGCGTATTGAACGATGCTGCCATGGCCACCATCAGCACCAGCAGCACGCAATAGGCCCAAAGCGCGATGCCGGGCACGACCTCGGCGAGCGCTGCCAGCTTCACCAGCGACACCAGTACGCCGAGCATCAGCACGTCGATCATGCCCCAGCGGCGGATCGACTGTACGAAGCGGAACACCAGCGCGAAGTGGCCGCGGCCGACGCCGATGCGCAATGAGGTCAGCAGATAGACGATCGATGCAATCTCGATCGCCGGTGCCAGCATCGTGGTGACGAACACCAGCACGGCCAGCGGCACTGAGTGATGCTTGTACAGCGCTACGACGGCCTGCGGCAGCGTGGTCGATTGAATCTCGCCTTGGACTTCCATCGAGACCAGCGGAAATGTATTGGCGAGCAGGAAGACCTGCGCCGCAGCGATGCTCAGCGCCAGCGATAGATCCAGCGAGTTGTGCCGGTTGCGGTAAAGCTCCGCACCGCAACGCACACAGCTGGCGACCGCGCGCTTGGGCAACTCGATCTCGTGCTGCAGCAGGTCGCAGTGATGGCAGGCGACCAGATGCTTCGGCAAAGGCGCGCTCATACGGGATTGTTACCGATCTTTTCGTTTAATGGTTATAGGGTGGCAACTGCGGGCGGCTCGATCACCCACCAGGATTCACAGCCAGGCGATCGAGGCATCCCGGTGATGGATCGGCGTTTCCACCAACTGTGCCAGCAGCTGCTGTGCCAGCGCTTGGGCTTGCACGCGGATTTCCGGTACCGCGGTGGTTTCCCAGAGCTGGCCTTTGCGCGGCGGCCCGAGCGTGAACAGGCGCGTCGACGGCTGCGCGGCGGCATCGATCAAGGCCCCGCGATCATCGGTGCTAAGGCCGAGGCCGAGCGCGTCGGCTTCGATCAGGCCCTGCTCGCGCAGCGATACGATCAGCGGGTGATTGAGCCGGCGATAGTCGCATTCGGGACCGGTGCAGTTGATCACGCGCTGCACGTTCAGCGTCTGCAGGCTGCGATCGGCGCGCAAGCGGATCGTTGCATCGACGCTGCCGTCGCGCTCGTTCAGCGCGATCAGGCGGCCGGCCTGCAAGTTCATCTGCCCGCTGCGCAGCAAGCGATCGACCATCGACACGATGCGCGGCGCGGCGCGGTGCCGGTGCACTTCCCAGTAAGGACGCAGATGGCGCAGGAAGCGCTGTTGCTCGACCAATGGCAGGCGCTGCCAGATTTTCTGCGAGGCGGGTCGCAGCGCATCCATCGTGCTGCGCCAGTCGCCGCCGGCAGCGGCCTGGGTCTCGATTTCGCGACGCAGCTGCCGCAGCAGTGGCAATACGCGCGGCGGCAAGGCCAAAGGGTCGAACGACAGGTTTTGCGGCACCACCGGCCGATGCGCCTGCGGCAGCAGACCGCGACGCGAGACCACGTGAATGCGGCCGCGGTGGCCGCGATCGCTGAGACTGGCAAGCCAGTCGAGTGCGGTCAGACCGGAGCCGATCAGCAGCAGGTCCTCGTCGCGGCTCACCGAATACAGGCCCGGTGTCGACCAGGCCTGGCCCAGGTAGCGGCGGCTGCCGAGCGCGCGCGTATCCGCCAGCGGTGGATCGGCCGGCCCGGGGTTGCCGCAGGCCAGGACGACGCGATCGGCGCGCAGACGGCTGTTGCTGCGCAAACGCAAGCTGGCAGCTTCCGCACTCAGGCGCAGGCCGATCACTTCGTCGATGCGGATTTCCAGGCTGACGCCGCGCCGCGCGTGCTGTTGCGCTTCGGCGATCAGGCTTTCGACATAGGCGCCGTAGATGCGCCGCGGCAGATATTCGGTAATGCCGACCGGATGGCAGGGGCTGTAATGACTATTCAGCCAGTTCAGGAAATGGTCCGGGTCGTCGGCGAAAGCGCTCATCGCCTCGGCACGCACATTCAATAAATGGCATTCGGGCTGGTCGCGATAGGCAATGCCGCGACCGGGCAGGTCGTCGCGTTCGATCAGCACGATGCGCAGCGGCCGCTCGGCGCGGCGCAGCAGTTGCACCGCGACCAGCGAGCCGCTGAAGCCGCCGCCGATGATGGCGATGGTCGGTTTATAGGAACTGCCGCGCGTCGTCATCCCCGGTTCCGCGTGCTAGGTCTGCCAAGCTTTACATGCGGGTCGCCCGGCGTCACGCGCCGCATCATCGCTGTAGCGATCGGTTCTTACGCACATGGGCGCTTATAATTTTTTCGCGTCTATTCTTAGCACGACAAAGTCTCTATTCGGTCTAGCCCACGTGCCGGCCAAACCGTAGCATCGCCGCCAATGGCGTTCCGACCTTGGAGTCGGCTGCCGAAAACACATAATGGCTTCAGGAGTGCAGGGTGTCGCTGAAACAGCCGATTACGGTGCCAGCCGCGTGCGCCAGCGTGCGTGCGCACGCCGTCCGCTTGGCAGACTATTGCCGACATCCTCATAGATAAGGAGTCGTCACGATGCCGGCGCAATATCTGCACTCGCTGCTCGGTGGCCTGCTGATCGGCAGCGCTGCGGCGCTGCTGTTGCTCGGGCGCGGCCAGATCGCCGGCATCAGCGGCGTAGTCGGCAATCTGGTCGAGCGCCAGACTGGCGTCGGCGGCTGGCGCATCGTATTCCTGCTGGGGCTGATCGCGGCACCGCTCGTCGTGCGGCTTGCCGGTGGTGAGATCGCCGGTGTGCTGAGTTTGAGCTGGCCGTTGATTGTCGTCGCCGGTCTGCTGGTCGGCTTCGGTACGCGGCTCGGTTCCGGCTGCACCAGCGGTCACGGGGTCTGTGGACTCGGCAATCTGTCGCAGCGTTCGTTGGTGGCGACGATCACCTTTATGGCGGTGGCCGCGCTCACCGTATTCGTCACGCACCATCTGCTGGCGCGAGGCTGATATGGCGAACAAGACTTCGACGGCGTGGCTGCGCGTGATCCCATTTGCGTCCGGCCTGTTATTTGGCTTCGGCCTGATCCTGTCGGGCATGACCGATCCGCTACGCATCCTTGCGTTTCTCGACGTCGCCGGCAGCTGGAATCCTTCACTCGCATTCGTGATGGGCGGCGCCATCGCGGTGACTTTTCCGGCATTCGCCTATGCGCGTCGTCGCGGTCACACATTGGCGGGCGAAGCGCTGCAGCTGCCGGATCGCACGACGCTGACGCCGCGCCTGGTAATTGGCAGTGCGCTGTTCGGCGTCGGCTGGGGCTTAAGCGGCGTCTGCCCGGGACCGGCGCTGGTGATTGCGGCCGGCGGCGCTGCGGCGCCGCTGCTGTTCGTCGCCAGCATGCTGGTCGGCATGGCGCTCTACGCGGTCGTCGCGCGGCCACGCACGCGCGCCGCCGTAAGTGCCGCGCAGTAGCCGGGCGCAGCGACCTGCCCGATAGAAGATGAATCAAGATTTCGCGCAAAGCACGCACAGCGTGCAGACGAAAATCCTCCGGCAAAGGACGACTTCCCGGCATGCTTCGCGCGCAACACGTTTTTGTTACGCGCTACTGCTGACCGCGCCGCTACTCTTGCTGGGCGGCTGCAAGTTTCTGCACGGCGCCACCGATACGCTGGGTTTGAAACTGGAGATCAGCGAAGTCGTCGGCGAGCAGCCGCTGCGCCTCGCCAGTGCGACCGCGCCGAGCAGCTACAAGACTGCTGCAGGCGACGAGTTCTCGGTCACGCGCCTACGTTATTACCTGAGCAACTTCCGTCTGCGCCGCGCGGACGGCAGCTGGTATCAGGCGCCGGTCGATGCGAAATCCGGCGCGGGTTATTTCCTGGTCGATGCCGCCGACCCGGCTTCGCAGACCTTCGAATTCATGCGTGCGCCGGCTGGAGATTACAGCGGCATTGCATTCATGCTCGGCGTCGACGATGCGCGCAACAGCGCCGGCGTGCAGACCGGCACGCTCGATCCTGCACGCGGCATGTTCTGGACCTGGCGCACCGGCTACATCTTCTTCTCGCTGGAAGGCGCTTCGCCGCAATCGACTGCGGATCAGCACGCCTTGAGCTTTCACGTTGGTGGCGGCGGCACAGTTTCGCTGGCGCGTACGGTATTCCTGCCGAGTGGCGACACGCCCCTGCGCGTGCGCGCCAACGTCGAGCCGCTGGTGCATCTGCACGCCGATGTCGCTGCACTGTTCCATGCCGTGCACGAGATTCGTCTGGCCGAACTCAACACGGTGATGGAGCCTGCGCAGGGCGCCGAACTGGCCGATAACGCCGCCAGCATGTTCCGCATCGATCACATTCATCACGAACCGCGCGCGGCTGGGCATACCCAGTGAAGTGGTTGGGGAGATGGTTGGGGAAAGGGCGGTGGAAGTGGTGGCTACCCGGATTGATGGTGCTCGGGCTCGCGTGCTGGAACAGTGATGCCGCTGCGCGCCTGTATGCGCTGCTGCTCGCGTCTGCAACGCCGCAATTGCAAGTGCCTGCAGGCTGGCCGGCGCCGCATTACGATTTTGCCGACAACCGCATCAGCCGCGCCGGCTTCGAACTCGGTCGGCACCTGTTCTACGATCCGATCCTGTCGCGCGACGATTCGATCGCCTGCGGCAGCTGCCATCAGCAGTTCGCCGCCTTCGCGCACCTGGATCATCGCGTCAGTCACGGCATCGGTGGCATCAACGGCAAGCGCAACGCGCCGGCCTTGTTCAATCTCGCCTGGCAACCGAACTTCATGTGGGACGGCGCCGTGCATCAGCTCGAACTGCAGCCGATCGCGCCGATCTCGAATCCGGTCGAGATGGATGAGCAACTCGATCATGTGATCGGCAAGCTGCAGGCCGATGCACGTTATCCGGCCGAGTTCCGTGCCGCATTCGGCAGCGACGGCATCGACTCGCAGCGCCTGTTCCGTGCGCTGGCGCAGTTCATCGGCACGCTGGTCTCGGCCGATTCGCGTTACGACCGCTATCGCGCCGGACGTGAGCACTTATCGACAGTCGAACTGCAAGGCTTGCAGGTATTCCGCGAGCACTGCGCGAGCTGCCATCGCGAGCCGCTGTTCACCGACTACAGTTTCCGTAACAACGGCCTCGACCGCACACCGCAGGATCGCGGCCGCGCCGATGTCACCAACGCTGCGGCAGACGAAGGCGCGTTCCGCGTGCCGAGCCTGCGCAATGTCGAGCTGACCGCGCCGTATATGCACGATGGCCGCTACGCCACGCTGGATCAGGTGCTCGATCATTACATCGACGGCGTACAACCCTCAGCAACACTCGATCCACGCCTCGCTGGCGGCATCCAACTCAATGCTGCCGAGCGCGATGCCGTGCTGCAATTCCTGAGGACTTTGACCGACGCAGCCTTCGTCAATGATCCGCGCTTTGCCGAAATCCATGAATAAATTCTTCGGCAGCCTGCGCGGCTTGATCGTCTGCGGCGGCCTGACATTCGGCGGGCTCGCATTCGCCCACGAAGGCCACGATCACGGCGCGGATCACGACGACGATGCGCCCACTGCAGCTGCGCCCCCAGCGGCCGGCACTACGACCACTACGGGGCCTGGGGCTCCGCCGCAGGTCGAACTGGTGGTGACGCGCGAGCGCAGCGATTGGCTGATCTACATCGACGACTATGCCAGCAATGCGCCGATCGATGGCCTGCAGGTGCAGCTGCGCAACGGCAATCAGTTACTGCAAGCCGCGGCGGCCGGCGACGGCATCTATCGCCTGCCGGCCGATCTGCTCGACGCACACGGCGAGACGCCGGTGACGTTTCTGCTGCGCGGCAAGAATCTCGATCTGCAGCTGCAGTCGGTGTTGCCGGATGTAGCGCCGACGAGCGCGGGCGCCGAGCACGCCATACGTAACTGGAACGCTTTGAGCGTCGCGTCGATCGCTGCGGTGCTGGTCGCCGTGCTCGCCGGGCTGAGCTGGCGTCGGCGCCGCGCCCGCACGCGCTGATTCCCCGATCACTTTTCCCACTTCGTCATCGTGATGTTCTCGCGCATCGTCGAATGGAGCCTGCGCAGCCGCGGGCTGGTGCTCGTGCTGGCTGTTGCGCTGCTGGTGGTCGGTGTGCGCGAAGCACAACAGCTGTCGGTCGACGTGCTGCCGGACCTGACGCGGCCGACGGTGATGGTGCAGGCCGAAGCGCCCGGCGTCGCACCGGAAGATGTCGAGCCCTTGATCACCTATCCGATCGAAACCGCGCTCAGCGGACTGCCGGATGTGCAGCGCCTGCGTTCGGTGTCGAGCTTCGGTCTGACGGTGGTCTACGCCGAATTCGATTGGGACAGCGATCCGTATCGCGATCGCCAGTTCGTCGCCGAACGGCTCGAGACGATCCGCGGACAATTGCCCGATGGCGTGCAGCCGCGCATCGGTCCGCTGACTTCGCTGATGGGTGAGATCCTGCTGCTGTCGTTGACTGCGGAGCGCGATAGCACGACACCGATGGAACTGCGCGAGCTGGCCGACTGGAGCTTGCGCCCGGCGCTGCTGGCGCTGCCCGGCGTCGCGCAGGTGATTCCGATCGGCGGTGACGTGCGCCAGTACGAAGTGCAGCCCGATCCGGCGCGCCTGCGGGTGCTGAATGTGCCTTTGAGCAGCGTCGCGCAGGCGGTACGCGGTTTCGGCCGCAATCTCGGCGGCGGCTTCGCCGATGCCGGCGGACGCGAATACGCGCTCCGCAGTCTCGGCCGGCCGTTCCATGCTGAAGATCTCCAGCAAGTCGCAGTGAGCGATCGCAATGGCGTTACGCTGCGTCTGCACCAGGTCGCGGAGATTGCAGTCGGCGCGCGCATCAAGCGCGGCGAGGCGAGCGTCGACGGTCATCCCGCGGTGATCCTGTCGGTGCAGAAGCAGCCCGGCGCCGACACGCTGCAGTTGACGCAAGCGATCGAGCGGCGACTCGCGGAACTCGATGCGGGCCTGCCGGAGGGCGTGCATCGCGGCACCGTATTCCGTCAGGCCGATTTCATCCGCGAGTCGGTTTCCAACGTGCGCAATGCGCTGCTCGATGGCGCATTGATCGTGGCACTCGTGTTATTTGCATTTCTCGCCAGCGGCCGCGCGATTGGCGTAGCACTGGCGGCGATTCCGCTGTCGGTGGTCGCGGCGATCGTCGCGCTGCATCTGCTCGGTCTGTCGATCAACACGATGACCCTGGGCGGCCTCGCGATCGCGGTCGGCGAGCTGGTCGACGATGCCGTAGTTGGCGTCGAAAATGTCTTGCGTCGTTTGCGCACGCGCGCCGATGCGCAGGCCACGCCGGCGCAGATCATCGCGCGCGCGACCATCGAAGTGCGTTCCGGCATTCTCTATGCGACGCTGATCATCGTGCTGGTGTTCCTGCCGCTGTTCGCACTCGGCGGCATGGAAGGCCATCTGTTTGCACCGCTCGGCATCGCCTACATCGCCGCGATCCTGGCCAGCCTGGTGGTCGCGATCACGCTGACGCCGGTGCTATGCACATTCGCGTTTGGCAATTCCGCACGACCGGTGGCCGACGAACGCGCCTGGCTGCATCGCCTGAAGACGGGCTACGCGCGTGCGTTGCAGCGTGTGCTGGATCGCTCGAATTTCTTCTTTGCACTGGCCGGCGTTCTGGTCGTGCTGGCCGTGATCGTCGGAGCAAGGCTGCCGCGCATCTTCCTGCCACCGTTCAACGAGAACACGCTGACGATCAACCTGCTGCTGGAGCCCGGGGTGTCGCTGGCCGAGTCTGACCGGCTCGGACGCATCGCCGAGAACACGCTGCTGCAGGTGCCGGAAGTCGGCCACGTCGGCCGTCGTACCGGTCGCGGCGAACTCGACGAGCATGCGGAAGGGGTGCATTACTCGGAAATCGAGGTCGCGCTGAAGCCGGCGGGTCGCAGCCGCGACGCAGTGATC
>JAQGNU010000043.1 GCA_028291645.1 Nevskia sp. | reverse complement strand
ATGCCGCCGAGGTCGACGAACGCACCGTATTCCACCAGGTTCTTGACGACACCCTTGAGAATCGCGCCTTCCTGCAGCTTTTCCAGCAGCATGTCGCGTTCGGCGCTGTATTCGGCTTCGAGCACTTCGCGGCGCGAGACGACGACATTGTTGCGCAGGCGGTCGAGCTTGATGACCTTGAACTCGAGCGGCTTGCCTTCCAGGTACGCGGTATCGCGGACCGGACGCACGTCGACCAGCGAGCCGGGCAGGAACGCACGGACGTTGCCGATATCGACGGTGAAACCGCCCTTGACCTTGCCGGTGATGATGCCGATGACCGTTTCTTTGCCCTCGAACGCCTTGTTGAGGCGGTCCCAGGTGCGGATGCGCTCGGCCTTTTCCTTGCTGAAACGGGTTTCGCCGAAACCGTCTTCGACCGTCTCCAGTGCGACCTCGATGTGGTCGCCGACTTTGACCGTGGCTTCGGCGCCATCGATCATGAATTCCTGGATCGGGATCACGCCCTCGGATTTGAGTCCCGCGTCGACAATAACGACGTCGTTCTTCACTTCCAGCACGATCGCGTGGACGATGGTGCCCGGCTGCATCGATTGGCCGCCGCTTAGGCTCTGTTCAAACAGTTCAGCAAAACTTTCGCTCATTCAGTACGCTCTAGTGTCTTAAGTTCCAAAGTATCTTCATGACGCTTCGGGCCAGATTTCAACGGCCGCAATCCTTGCGACCTCGTGGGTTTCGGCTTAATGTCGCGGAGCCTCGCCAAGATTCCCGTTAACTGATTGGGGCACCCCGCTGCGCGCTAGGGCCTTGTCGATTTCCGCCAGCATTTCCGCCGGCTTTAAATGTGTGGTGTCCACGATGATCGCGTCGGCTGCCGGCACCAAAGGTGCTACAGAACGATTGCGATCCCGCTCATCGCGGGCGCGGACCTCCCCACAAAGGGCGCGTAGTGTAGCGCTGGCGGCCTCCCCGCTCAACCCGGCGCCGCCCATCTGCAAAAACCGTCTAAACGCACGCGCTTCGGGGCTGGCGTCGATGAAAAACTTCAATACCGCGTCGGTGAACACCACGGTGCCCATATCGCGGCCGTCGGCGACCAATCCTGGCGGCTGACGGAAGTCCTGCTGGCGCCTGAGCAGGGCCGCCCGCACTGCCGCTGCGGTGGCAATCTGCGAAGCCAGACCGCCGGTCGCTTCAGTCCGCACTGCGGCGGTCCAGTCCTCGCCGTTGACCAGAATCACTTCGTCGGCCTCGGCGTGACCGACGAACTCGATACGCAGGCCTGGCGCCAGTGCGGCGACCGCCGCCACATCGGCCAGATCGACACCGGCGCGCGTCGCAGCCAGCGCCAGAATTCGATAAAGCGCGCCGCTGTCGAGCCGATGCCAGCCCAGCCGCGCGCTCAACCAGCGCGTAATCATGCCCTTGCCGACGCCGCTGGGACCGTCGACCGTAATGACCGGAACTGCTGTGGGCAGATGCTCCATCATGACGCCGGCTGCACCGCAATGCCGAGGCCGGCGCGCCGCGCGAGGTCGGCGAAGCCCGGAAACGAAGTGTCGACATTGGCGCAGTCGAGTATGGTCAGGGGCGCACTGCTGCGCAGTGCCGCCATCGCGAAACTCATCGCGATGCGGTGATCGCCGCACGAATCGACTGTACCGCCGTGCAGGACCCCGCCAGTGATACGTGCACCGTCGGCGGCGGCCATTGCGTCGATACCGAGCGTCTGCAGGCCGTCGCACATCGCGGCGATGCGATCGCTCTCCTTGACGCGCAGTTCCTCGGCGCCGGTAATCACCGTCTGCCCGCGTGCGCAAGCGGCGGCGACAAATACCGCCGGCATCTCGTCGATCGCCAGCGTCACCAAGTCGTGGCCGATGGCGATCGCCTGCAACTGCAGCGGCGCCTGTATGCACAGGTCCGCGACCGGTTCGCCGCCGACTTCGCGCGGATTCAGCAGTTCGATCACCGCACCCATGCGGCGCAGGATTTCGATGATGCCGTGACGCGTTGGATTGATGCCGACTCCGCTCAGCAGCACTTCGGACCCCGGCACGATCGCGGCGCCGACCATGAAGAACGTCGCCGACGAAATATCCGCCGGCACAGCGACATCGGTGGCACGCAGCGGCTGGCCACCCGTCACCGCGGCGAAGCCATTGCCAGACTCCACTTGCACGCCGAACGCGCGCAGCATGCGCTCGGTATGGTCGCGGCTGATGCCCGGCTCGCGCACTTCGGTGCGGCCATCGGCGTAAAGCCCGGCCAGCAGCAGGCCCGACTTGACCTGTGCGCTGGCGACCGGCGAGGCATAGCTGATCGCGTGCAGCTGCGCGGCTGCTGCGATGCGCAGCGGTGCGGTGCCGCGCTCGGCGGTTTCGATCTGCGCGCCCATCTGCCGCAAGGGCTCGACGATGCGGCGCATCGGCCGCCGCGACAGCGAGGCATCGCCGATCAGCTCGCTGGCGAAACGCTGACCGGACAGCAGCCCCGCCATCAAGCGCATCGAAGTGCCGGAATTGCCGAGATCGAGCGCGGCGGCGGCCGCCTTCAGTCCATGCAGACCGACGCCGCGTACGCGCAGATGCGTCGCTCCGAGCTGTTCGATCGCAACCCCCATCGCGCGGAATGCGCGCATCGTGCACAGACAGTCTTCACCGCTGAGGAAGCCGGTGATTTCGGACGTGCCCTCGGCGAGCGCGGCAAACATCACCGCGCGATGCGAGATCGATTTGTCGCCGGGAACCTGGATCGTCCCGGACAGCTGGCCGCCGGCTTGGATTTGATACGTGAGCATTGGGGCGCTGTGGCTAGTGGTTAGTGGCGAGTGAAAGCATGCAAGCATCTGCGTCGAAGGGGTAGTCACTCACCACTAATCACTTGCCATTGCTTCATTCAATTCTGGAGAGATAACGTTCGCGCACCGCGCGAGCGTGTTCGAATACTTCGGCAAGTTTGTGCCATTCGCCGCGCTGCATCACCTCGTACAGATTCTGCAGTTCGGCGATCTGCAATTGCAGCAGTGCCGCGATCGGCTCGGTATTGGCGCGCAGAATGTCATGCCACATGCGCGGGCTGCTCGACGCGATGCGGGTGAAATCGCGGAAACCGCCGCCGGCATTCGGAAAGATATCGGCATCCGCACCGTCGAGGCGCGACAGCATGTCGACGAAGGCAAACGCCAGCAGATGCGGCAGATGCGAAGTCGCCGCGAAGATCGCGTCGTGACGTGCCGGCTCCATCGTCACCACGCGCGCGCCTGCGGCTTGCCACAGCTGCGCGACCACGGCCTGGGCATCGACATCCTGCTGCGGATGCGGCGTCAAAATCACGCGATGGCCGCGGAACAGATCGGCCTGCGCATGCGCCACGCCGCTCTTTTCAGTGCCGGCAATCGGGTGGCCGGCGACGAAGCGCGGCGGCAGGCTGCCGAACACTTCGGTCGCCGCGGCCAGCACTGACTGCTTGGTGCTGCCGACGTCGGTGATGATCGCAGCGGCACCGATACCGGACTGCACCGCACGCAAGGCCGCGGCAGTCGCCAGCACCGGCACTGCGATCAGCACAATATCGGCGCCGTGCGCCGCAGCGGCGGCGTTGTCGGCACTTTGATCGATCACGCCATCGGCATGCGCACGCTGCATCTGGGTGGCGTCGGCGTCAAAACCGACGATGGTTTCGACCGCTGCCGCCGCACGCACGGCCTTGGCGAACGAGCCGCCGATCAAGCCGAGTCCGATGACGGCGAGCCGCTGCATCAGCACGACGCCGGGCTGCCGGCGCGCGCCGCTGTCACTTCAGGATGTCCTTCAGCGCATCCAGGAAACGGCTGTTCTCGGCTTCCGTGCCGACGCTGACCCGCAGGAACTGCGGCATCTGGTAACTCGCCATCGGTCGCACGATCACACCGCGCTCCAGCAAGGCACGGTGCACCGGCGCCGAATCGCGGCCGAAACCGACGGTGACGAAATTCGCCTGCGATGGCAGTACCGTCAGCGATAGCGCTTTCAGTTCGCGCCGCAGCCGCGAGGACTCGGTCGTGTTCAACTCGACCGCGCGACGCACGTGATCCTGGTCGCCGAGCGCCACTTCCGCCGCCAGCAGCGCGAAGCTGTTGAGGTTGAACGGCTGACGCACGCGATTCAGCAGATCGGCCAGCGCGCGATGCGACAGCGAATACCCCGCGCGCAGTCCGGCCAGTCCATAGGTCTTCGAGAACGTGCGCGTGACGATCAGGTTCGGGAAGCGGTCGAGCCAGACGCGGCTGTCTGGCCTTAAGGAAGGATCGAGATATTCCTGGTAAGCCTCGTCCAGCACCACCAGCGTGTGCGAAGGCACATGCTTGAGGAAGGCCTCGATCTGATCCGGCCGCATCCAGGTACCGGTCGGATTGTTCGGGTTGACCAGGAACACCACGGTGACATCGTCGCGCAGCAGTTTGGCGAAGCCTTCGAGATCGTGTCCGTACGGCATTTCCGGATGACTTTCCGGCAGCGCCGGTACGATCACGCTCGCCGCATCCTGCGCCTGGGTCACGATCGGGTAGACCGCGAACGCATGCGCCGAATACATCGCGGCGCGGCCCGGGCCCAGGAACACGCGGGCAATGAATTCGATGATGTCGTTGGAACCGTTGCCGAGCGTGATGCGCTCCGGCTCGATGCCGTGGAATTCGGCAATCTTCTTCTTCAGCTTGAAGCCAGCGCCATCGGGATAGCGCGACACGTCGGTGTCATTGATCAAGGCCGCCAGCGCTGCCTTGACCTTCGGGCTGGGACCGAGCGGATTTTCGTTGGACGCCAGCTTGACCGCGTTGGCGATGCCGAGGCGGCGCTGCAGTTCGTCGATCGGCATGCCGGGCGAATACGGTTCCAGCCCCAGCACGCCGGGAATCGCGTGTTTCAGGTAGGGCTGCTCTGTGGTCATCGTATTCATAGCACCGCCCTTGGGTAGGAACCGAGGATTTTGTAGAACGCCGCGCGCTTGCGCACTTCCTCCAGCGCGATGGCCACTGCGGCGTCGCTGCGATGGCCTTCCAGATCAAGGAAGAAGTTGTAATCCCAGATGCCGCGCCGGCTCGGCCGCGATTCGATCTTGCTTAAATTGATGCCGGCCTTGGCGAATGGTTCCAATAGACGGAACAAGGCGCCTGCCTCGCCGCCGGCCGGCGCCGAACACACCAGCGAAGTGCGATCCGCACCGGTGGATTCCGGATTCTGCCGGCCGATGATCAGGAAGCGCGTGGTGTTGTTCGGGTCGTCCTCGATGTTCGCAGCCATGATCTGCAGGCCGTACAGCTCGCCCGCCGCAGCACTGGCGATCGCCGCCGCGGCACCCGCGCTACCGGCTTCGGCAACGCGCTTGGCGGCGACGCCGTTGCTGGCGACCGGTTCGCGTGACACGCCTGGCAGCTTGGCATCAAGCCAGCGCCGGCATTGCGCGAACGACTGCGGATGCGAATACAGCACCTTGATGTCTTCCAGCCGCGACTGCGTGCTGAGCAGCTGGTGATGCACCGGCAGCCAGACTTCGCCGCAGATCGACAGCGGCGTATTAGCCAGCAGATCGAGCGTGCTGACGATGACGCCTTCGGTCGAATTCTCGATCGGCACGACGCCGTAAGTCGCGCTGCCGGATTCGACATCGCGGAAAATTTCGTCGATCGCGCTGACTGCGCGTGCCAACACCTGCTGACCGAAATGCTTGTACACCGCAGCCTGCGTGTAGGTGCCTTCGGGGCCGAGATAGGCCACTGCCAACGGCGACTCCAGCGCCAAACAGGCCGACATGATTTCGCGCATCAGCTTGGCCATGGTCTCGTCGCTTAAGGGTCCACCGAGCGCGCGATTGCGCGCCATCGCACTGCGCAGCACCTCGGCTTCGCGCGCCGGACGATAGTGATCGCCGTCGTCGCCGCCGCGCGCCTTGATGTCGCGCACGGCCTGCGCGATCTTGGCGCGCTGCGAGATCAGCGTCTGGATCTGCTCATCCAGCGCGTCGATGCGCAGGCGCGCGGATTTGAGTTCGTCGTTCATATACGGATCTCAAGCAGCCCTGGCCGGAATGATGCGCGTGGAAAGCACGCCCTGGATCGCGCCGATTTCGCTTGCGAGTTCCGCCGGAATCGGCGAATCGACATCGACCAGCGTGTAGGCCAACTCGCCGCGCGACTTGTTCAACAAGTCGGCGATGTTCAGATTGCGCTGCGCCAGGGCTGTCGTGATCTGACCCACCATGTTCGGCACATTGGCATTGGCAATGCACAGCCGGTGCATGCGCGCACCCATGCTCAGCACCGCTTCGGGGAAGTTCACCGAGTTGCGCACATTGCCTTGTTCGAGAAACTCGCGCAGCTGCTCCGCCACCATCACCGCGCAGTTATCCTCGGCCTCGTTGGTCGACGCACCCAGATGCGGGGTGGCGATGACTTTGAGATTGCCTTGTAATTTCGTGCTGGGGAAATCGCAAACGTAAGCCTGCAAGCTGCCGTCGGCCAGCGCGGCGAGGATGGCGTCCTCGTCGACGATTTCGGCGCGCGCGAAATTCAGCACCACGCCAGGCTTCTTCATCAAGCGCAGTCGCGCCGTGTTGATGAAGCCGCGCGTCGCATCGAGCAAGGGCACGTGCACGCTGAGGAACTGCGAGCGCGCCACCAGATCGTCGATGCCGGCGGCCTGCTGTACGCCGGAATTGAGCTGCCAGGCGTTCTGCACCGTCATCGCCGGATCGTAGCCCCAGACCTGCATGCCGAGTTCCAGTGCGGCGTTGGCGACCTTGACGCCGATTGCGCCGAGCCCGATTACGCCGAGCGTGCGGCCCGGCAGTTCCATGCCGACGAAACGCTTCTTGCCGTCCTCGACCAGCTTGTGCAGCGTCGCGTCGTCGCCGCTGAGGCCGGAGACGAACTGCAGCGCCGGCGCGATATTGCGTGCCGCCAGCAGCATGCCGGCCAGCACCAGTTCCTTCACCGCATTGGCATTGGCGCCGGGTGCGTTGAACACCGGCACGCCGCGCGCGCTCATGTTTTTGACCGGGATATTGTTGGTACCGGCGCCCGCGCGGCCGATCGCCTTGACCGAGGCCGGAATGTCCTGCTTGTGCAGATCGGCCGATCGCAGCAGCAGTGCATCCGGCTCGGCAACCGTCGCGCCCACCGTGTAGCGCTCAGCCGGCAGACGCTCGAGGCCTAGCACAGAGATGTTGTTCAGCGTCTGGATTTTGAACATGGACGGTAAGGGTCTGTATGGCGGGTTCGGAAACAACGCGGGCGCTATTGTGCAGGCAGCGGCGGCTAGGACAAAACGCGGACGGAATTTTGTGGCTGATCCGGCGCCGGTTTGAACTGCTCAAAGGTCTGCAACAGCGCGTCGACACCGTCGGCGACGATCAGGCGTTCGAATTGCTCGCGCTGCAACAGGCCCTGCTGCACCGTACCCTGCAGAAACGCGACAAAGGCATCGTAGAAACCCGCGATATTCAGCAAAGCACAGGGTTTGTGATGAATGCCGAGCTGATTCCAGGTGAACATTTCGACGATTTCCTCGAGCGTGCCGATACCGCCGGGCAGCGCGATGAAGCCATCGGCGAGTTCGCACATGCGCGCCTTGCGCACGTGCATGCTGTCGACCACTTCGAGTTGCGTGAGGCCGCGATGGGCCAGCTCGCGACCGACCAGCGCTTGCGGAATCACGCCGATCACGCGACCACCGGCCGCGAGTGCCGCGTCGGCGACGATGCCCATCAGGCCGGCATGACTGCCGCCATAAATCAACGCACAGTGGCGCGCCGCCAGCGCCTGCCCCAACTCAACCGCCGCCTGCGCAAATGCTGGATTGGCACCCGCACTGGAACCGCAATAAACCGCAATGGCGCGCATCGCTCTAATCGCAACCATTCATGATTGAAGAATCGCAGCGAACGAAACTGCGGCCATCGGCCGAGAGCAAGCCCTTGTATGTTTCATGTTGGCCGTCCATGGCGACACGATGGCGCTTGTCGGAACGACCGGCCCGGCCATCCCTGGCCGGTCGTTCGGGATCGCCGCGAGCAGTGCTCGCTAAGCATGATCCCTCACCCATGCCTGCGGGCGAATTCCTTCATGTAGTCGACCAGCGCCTGCACGCCGGCTTCCGGCATCGCGTTGTACAGGCTGGCGCGCATGCCGCCGACCGAACGATGACCTTTCAAGCCGGGTAGCCCGGCCGCCTTGGCACCTTTGAGGAAGTCGGCGTCGAGTGCTGCATCCGGCATGGTGAAGACGACGTTCATCCAGGAACGATCAGACTTCGCCACGGGGTTGCGGTAGAACGGGGTCGCATCGATGCAGTCGTACAGCAGGCCGGCCTTGCGCTGGTTGCGTTCGCCGATGCCCTTCAGCCCACCTTCGTGCTTGAGCCATTGGAACACCAGGCCGCAGATATACCAGGCGTAGCAGGACGGCGTATTCAGCATCGATTCGTTGTCGGCCACCTGCTTGTAGTCGAAGATCGACGGCGTGATCGGCAGCGCCTGACCGAGCAGGTCTTCGCGCACGATGACCATCGTGATGCCGGCCGGTCCGGCATTCTTCTGCGCGCCGGCATAGATCAGGCCGAAGCGGCTGACGTCGATCGGCCGCGACAGGAAGGTCGACGAGAAATCCGCCACCAGTGGTGTCGTGCCGACATCCGGAATCCAGTTGAATTCGACGCCTTCGATGGTCTCGTTCGGCGTGTAGTGCAGGTAAGCCGCGTTCGGATCACAGGTCCAGCTGTCACGCGCCGGAATGTGCGTGTACTTAGCGTCGGCCGGCTTGGCGACGATGTTGGCCTTGCCGTACTTGGCGATTTCTTTTGCGGCTTTCAGGCTCCAGGCGCCAGTGATGACGAAGTCGGCGCTGGTCTTGCCGCGCAGCAGGTTCATCGGCACCGCGGCGAACTGCGCCGTCGCCCCGCCCTGCATGAACAGCACTTTGTAGTTGGCCGGCACGCCCAGCAGATCGCGCAGATCCTGTTCGGCCGCCGCGGCGATCGACATGAAATCCTTGTCGCGATGGCTCATCTCCATCACCGACATGCCGCCGCCATGCCAGTCGAGCAGCTCGTCGCGCGCCTGTACGAGAACCGATTCCGGCAAAGTCGCCGGTCCTGCGCTGAAATTGAAAACTCTATTTACTGGGCGACTCATTAACGGAAACTCACTTCTGGTTTATGAATTGGAATCTTTGGGTCCGTCAGGCGCAGCATCAGGTGTTGGATCATCGCCGGGGGTTTGATCGCCTTCCGCAGCCACATCCGCCACCTCGACTTCCGCCGCTTCGATACGATCCAGACCGACCAGACGATCGCCCTCGCTCGGACGTGCGACGCGCACGCCCTGCGTATTGCGGCCGAGCTGCTTGATTTCGCTGGCAGCGATACGGATCAGGCGGCCACCATCGGAGATCAGCATGATCTCGTGCCTATCGTGCACTTCGACTGCACCGATCAGACGCCCGCTCTTATCCGACAGCGCCTGTGCGATCACGCCCTGGCCGCCGCGACCGCGCAGCGGGAAATGCTCGATCACGGTGCGCTTGCCATAGCCGGTTTCGGAGACGGTGAGAATGTCTTCGCCGCGCGCGACCAGCAGCGCAATCACGCGTGCCTTGCCATCAGCAGCAATCGTCGCAGCGACCTCGCCTTCGACGGCTTCCGCTTCGTCGATGCCATCGACCACTTCGCCTTCGATCTCCGCAGTGCCGGCTTCATCTTCGTCAGCCGCTGCATTCTTCAGCAGGCGCATGCCGCGCACGCCGGTAGCGCCGCGGCCCATCGAACGCACGTCGGCCTCGTTGAAGCGGATCACGCGACCGCTATCGGAGAACAGCAGCACGTCGTCGGCACCGGAGGTCAGCGCCACGCCGACCAGCTCGTCGTCGACGCGCAGATCGACCGCAATGATGCCGGCCGCGCGTGGCCGCGAGAAATCTTCCAGCGGTGTTTTCTTGACGGTGCCGTTACGTGTGGCCATGAACACGAACTGGCCGCTGTCGAACTTCTTCACCGGCAGTGCTGCGGTGATGCGCTCGCCGTCTTCCAGCGGCACCATGTTGACGATCGGCTTGCCGCGCGAACCGCTGGCACCAGCCGGCAGATCGAACACGCGCAGCCAGTACATGCGCCCGCGGCTGGAGAAGCACAGCAGCCAGTCGTGCGAATGCGCCGACCACAAGCCGTGCACGTAGTCGGTGTCCTTGGTCGTCGCGGCGGTGCGGCCGCGGCCGCCGCGACGCTGCACCTGATATTCCGTCAGCGCCTGCGCCTTCACATAACCCTGATGCGATAGCGTGACGATCATTTCCTGCGGCGGAATCAGATCCTCGCGGTTCAGATCGAGCCCGAACGCGGTGATTTCGGTGCGGCGCTTGTCGGCGTACTGCTCGCGGATTTCCAGCAGCTCGCCACGGATCACCGCCAGCAGGCGCGCTTCCGAACCGAGGATCTCGAGGTATTCGAGGATCGATTCGAGCAGTTCGCGATACTCGCCGTGAATCTTGTCCTGCTCGAGGCCGGTGAGGCGCTGCAGGCGCAGTTCCAGAATCGCCTGAGCCTGTGCGTCGGAGAGCCTATAGCCACCTTCGACCAGGCCGAAGCGCTCGGCCAGATCGGCCGGACGCGAGGCACCCGCACCGGCGCGTTCCAGCATCGCCAGCACTTGTCCCGGCGCCCAGATGCGGCCGGTCAAGCCAGCCTTGGCTTCCGCCGGACCCGCGGAGTGACGGATCAGCGCGATGACTTCGTCGATGTTCGCCAGCGCTACAGATAAGCCTTCCAACACATGCGCGCGCTCGCGTGCTTTGCGCAACAGGAACGCGGTGCGGCGGGTGACGACATCGCGCCGATGCCGCAGAAAGATTTCAAGCAGCTGCTTCAAACCTAGCGTCTTCGGCTGGCCGCCATCGAGCGCGACGATGTTGATGCCGAATGCAGTCTGCAACTGGGTCTGCTGATAGAGGTTGTTCAGCACGACGTCGGCGTTTTCGCCACGACGCAGTTCGAACACCACGCGCATGCCGTCCTTGTCGGACTCATCGCGGATTTCGGTGATGCCTTCGAGCTTCTTTTCCTTGATCAGCTCGGCAATGCGTTCCTGCAACCGCGCCTTATTGACCTGGTACGGCAGCTCGGTGACGACGATCGCCTCGCGCTCGCCGCCTTTCTCGAACTCCTCGATATGCGTACGTGCGCGCAGCACGATGCGGCCGCGGCCGGTGGCATAGGCATCGACCACGCCGGCAGCGTCGAGAATCAGGCCGGCGGTCGGGAAATCCGGTGCCGGCACCAGCTTCATTAAGGCCGCGAGATCGAGATCGGGGTTGTCGACCAGCGCGACGCAGGCATCCATCACCTCGCCAAGATTGTGCGGCGGGATATTGGTCGCCATGCCGACCGCGATGCCGGACGAACCGTTCACCAACAGCTGCGGAATGCGCGTCGGCAGCACCACCGGCTCGGTGTCTTTTTCGTCGTAATTCGGCACGAAATCGACTGTTTCGGAATCGATGTCGGCCAGCATTTCCGAGGTCAGCCGCGCCATGCGGCACTCGGTGTAGCGCATCGCCGCCGCGCGGTCGCCGTCGATCGAGCCGAAGTTGCCCTGGCCGTCGACCAGCGGGTAGCGCATCGAGAAATCCTGCGCCATGCGCACCAGTGCGTCGTAAGCCGCGGTGTCGCCGTGCGGATGGTACTTGCCGATGACGTCGCCGACCACGCGCGCGCACTTGATATAGGCGCGATTCCAGGTGTTATTGAGCTGGCTCTGCGCGAACAGGATGCGGCGGTGCACCGGTTTCAGGCCGTCGCGTGCGTCGGGCAGTGCGCGCCCGACGATCACGCTCATCGCGTAGTCGAGATACGACTTGCGCATCTCGTCTTCGAGATTGACGTTGAGGAGTTCCTTGGCGAAATCAGTCATGCAGGTTCATTCGGGAATTGTGCGGAGTTCTTGACCGCCCGCGAGGCGGCGGCCAGCCCTGTTATTCTGGTTGATCGGACAGTATCTGAGTGTCTGCAACACCGCGGATTTTAACACAGCACAGCTGCTTTCCGGGCCTTTTGCCTGGCTCCGGAAATACCCCCCGGCCAACCTCATTTATGGACTACGACGTAGCGATCATCGGCGCCGGCGCCGCGGGCCTGATGTGCGCAATCGAAGCCGGCAAACGCGGCCGCCGCGTGGTGCTGCTGGAGCATGCCAACCGGGTCGGCAAGAAGATCCTGATGTCCGGCGGCGGGCGCTGCAATTTCACCAATCTGTACGCCGAGCCGGGCAATTACCTGTCGGCCAATCCGCACTTCTGCAAGTCCGCGCTGGCGCGCTACACGCAGTGGGATTTCATCGCGCTGGTCGAGCGCCACGGCATCGCCTACCACGAGAAAGAGTTGGGGCAGCTGTTCTGCGACGACTCCTCGAAACAGATCGTGCAAATGCTGCTGGCGGAGTGCGCGGCGGCGAACGTACACATCGTGCTGGACTGCGAAGTCGCACGGGTCGATCGCGACGCCAGCAGTTTCGCGCTGCGCAGCAGTGCCGGGCCGATTACCGCAGCGTCGCTGGTGATTGCCAGCGGCGGCTTGTCGATTCCGAAAATGGGCGCCACCGGTTTCGGCTACGAACTCGCGCGACAATTCGATCATCGGGTCTTGCCGACGCGCGCCGGGCTGGTGCCCTTGACACTCAGCGGTACGCATCTGCACCACTATGCCGACCTCAGCGGGCTGGCGCTGCCGATCGAAAGCCGCTGCAACGGCGAACGCTTCAAGGCCGGATTGCTGTTCACCCACCGCGGTCTTAGCGGACCGTCGATTCTGCAGATCTCATCGTATTGGCAGCCCGGCGACGAACTGCTGCTCGACCTGCTGCCGCAGCGAGCTGCATTCGACTTCTTAACCGAGCAACAACAGACGCGCCCGGCGATCGAATTGAAAACCGCGCTGGCCGAGGTCTTGCCGAAGCGACTGGCGCAGCGACTCTGCGAACTCGCTTTCGGCAATCTGCCGCTGCGCCAATATCGCGCGGCACAACTGCGCGGCATTGCCGAACAAATCCACGCCTGGCCTATCGTCGCCAGCGGCACCGAGGGCTATCGCACCGCTGAGGTCACGCTCGGCGGTGTGGATACCGACGAACTGTCGTCGGCAACGATGGAATCGCGCAAAGTGCCCGGCCTCTACTTCATCGGCGAAGTGGTCGACGTCAGCGGCCATCTGGGCGGCTTCAACTTCCAGTGGGCCTGGGCTTCGGGCTATGCCGCCGGCCAAGTCGTTTAAGCGCGACGCATAAAAAGCGGGCTTCCGTTTCCGCAAGCCCGCCCGGTTCGACTAAAGCAGCGAATCAGAACAGCGCCACATCCATCGCCATCAGCGACTCCGCGCCGGCGCGAATCTGTTTCAGGTTCATCGCCGTTTCCGGCTGCATCTTGGCAAAGTAAAAACGCGCGGTCAGCAATTTGGCCTTATAGAAGTCGGCGTCGGCGTGACCGGCGGCGAGTTGTTCGACCGCGATCTTCGCCATGCGCGCCCAGAAATACGAATACACGAAGTGGCCGACCAGGTTCATGTACGGCACCGAAGCGGCACCGACTTCGTCGGCGTTCTTGATCGCCTTCTGGCCGATCTCCAGCGTCACTTTCTGCACCTCCAGGCCGATTTCGGCGAGCGGGCCGGTGAATTCCTTCAGCGCTTCGTTGGCACTCGCATCCTTGACGAAATCGGTGACGATCTTGCCAAACTTGGTCAGCTTGGCGCCCATGTCCGACAGCACCTTGCGGCCGAGCAAGTCGAGCGCTTGGATGCCGTTGGTGCCTTCGTAGATCATGTTGATGCGTGCATCGCGCACGTACTGCTCCATGCCCCACTCGCGGATGTAGCCGTGGCCGCCGAACACCTGCATGCCGAGCGTAGTGCTGACGTAAGAGTTCTCGGTGATGAAGCCTTTGACGATCGGCGTCAGCAGCGCCATCAGGTCGGCGGCGTCCTTGCGCACTTTCTCGTCCGGATGGTTGTGCTCGCGGTCGAGCATCAGACCGGACCAGTAGGTGAATGCACGCGCACCTTCGACATGCGCTTTCTGCGTCAACAGCATGCGCCGCACGTCGGGATGCACGATGATCGGATCGGCCGGTTTGTCCGGCGCTTTCTTGCCGGTCAGCGAACGCATCTGCAGGCGATCCTTCGCATAGGCCAGTGAGTTCTGGTACGCGACTTCGGCCAGACCCAGCGACTGCATGCCGACGCCAAGGCGCGCGCCGTTCATCATCACGAACATCGCGTTGAGGCCCTTGTTCGGCTCGCCGACCAGCCAGCCGGTGGCGCCGTCGAGATTGATCACGCAGGTGGCATTGCCGTGAATGCCCATCTTGTGTTCGATCGAACCGCACTTGACGCCGTTGCGCGCACCGACCTCGCCGCTCGCATTCGGAATGAATTTCGGCACCACGAACAGGCTGATGCCCTTGGTGCCGGCCGGCGCGTCCGGCAGACGCGCCAGCACCAGATGAATGATGTTCTCGGCCAGATCGTGTTCGCCGGCCGAGATGAAGATCTTGGTGCCGCTGATTGCATAGGAACCATCGGCGTTGGGTTCGGCTTTCGTGCGCAGCAGGCCGAGATCGGTGCCGCAGTGTGCTTCGGTCAGGCACATCGTGCCGGTCCAGTGGCCGGACACGATCTTCGGCAGATAGGTTTTCTTTAAGCTGTCGGTCCCGTGCGTGCGCAGCGCGGCATAGGCGCCGTGGGTCAGCCCCGGATACATGGTCCAGGCCTGGTTGGCCGAGTTCAGCATTTCGTACAGCACGTTGTTGACCACTTCCGGCAGGCCCTGGCCGTCGAACGCCGGATCGCAGGCCAGTGCCGGCCAGCCCGCTTCGACATACTGCTGATAAGCCTCCTTGAAGCCCTTGGGTGCGGTGACGACACCGTCGCCGCTGAGCGTGCAGCCTTCTTCATCGCCGCTCTGATTCAACGGGAACAGCACCTCGGCGGCGAACTTGCTGGCTTCCTCGATCACCGAATTGATCGTCTCGGTATCCAGCTCCGCGTGCGGCGGCAGCGTTTTCAATTCCCGCTCGACGCCGAGCAACTCGTGCAGCACGAACTGCATATCGCGAATGGGGGCGGAATACTGGCCCATGTACTAACTCCTGAAATGAATAAATTTAGGTGACCGGAACGGCGACAGTACGATGCCGTATGGAAAAGTTCGCTAGATTAACTGATGCCGCTGCCGCAGCACCACCGTTCGCCGATAAACGCGGCCGCACACAGTGTCGTGGGCTGCAATCGGAAGCACATCAGACGGGCTTCTGCCTAGCAGCGAGCCGCGCGGCAATCTGTTCGGTCTGCGTCAGCGCCACGCGATTGCGCAAGTAGTTCGGAATCAGTTCCGAGGCACTGCGCGCAGACCCCGCAGCAAACTCGGCCTGCGCCAGCACCAAAGCGTCCAGCGCATGCGGCAAGGCGCTGCCATCGACCCAGGCCGGGGTCTGTGCGAGCCGACTCAGCAAAACCTCGCTCCAGGCCAACCAGCCGCTGCCGACCGCGGCCAGCGGGTTTGCGTCTAGCCGTAGGATCGGCGCCAACCACAGTTTGGGGTCTTGCACGGTTTCCGCGTCGAGCAGAGCGGCGAACCCTTGTTGCGCCCGATAGGCACCGACGTAGATCTGATTCATCCGTGCATCGATCGCCGGCACCACCACTTGCGCGCCGCGCGCGACCGCCGCCTGCGCCAACATCGCCAGCGACGAGATGCCAACTGCAGGACGATCCAAGCCGAGACCAAGACCTTTGACGAAGGACACGCCGATGCGCACGCCGGCGAAACTGCCGGGACCGATGCCGGCGACCAGGCCGTCGAGCTGCGACGCAGCGATGCCGGCTTCGGCGAGCAGACTGGCAAACATCGCCGGCAGTTTCTGCGAATGCTCGCGCCCGGCAATCTCGAAGCGCTCGCGGCACTCGCCGTCGATCGACAGCGCCACCGAGCAGGCTTCCGTCGCGGTATCGATCGCGAGCAGATTCATGACACCGCCAAGCCGGCGAAGAAGCTGCGCACATCGGCGATGTCGTCGATCACCGGCATCTGCGGCAGGCTCGCCAACATCAGCCGGCCATAGCTCTTGCCGCGCAAACGCGGATCGAGAATCGCGATGACTCCGTAGTCTTCAGGATCGCGAATCAGACGACCGACCCCTTGCCGCAAGGCCGTGATCGCACGCGGCAGCTGTAGTTCGTTGAACGGATTGCCGCCGCGCGCACGGATCGCTTCGATGCGCGCTTCGAACACCGGATCGTCCTGTTGTCCGAACGGCAGCCGATCGATCGCGACCAGCCGCAAGGCCGCGCCCTTGACGTCGACGCCTTCCCAGAAGCTGCTGGTGGCAACCAGCACACCGTCGCCGGCAGCAGCAAATTTTTCGAGCAACGCAGCCTTCGCATCT
>JAQGNU010000020.1 GCA_028291645.1 Nevskia sp. | reverse complement strand
CGAGATCGGCGGCAGCACGCCGAACGCGTCGGCGGTCAGCAGCACGATGGTCTGCGGATGGCCGCCCTGGCCGTTGGGCATGATGTTGGGGTTGGCGTCGAGCGGATAGCTGAAGCGCGTGTTCTCGGCGATCGAGTCGTCGTTCAGATCGAGCTCGTCCGGATGGCAGTCCTCCATCTTCTTGCCGGGCAGCGGTGGTACGTTTTCGATGATGGTGCCGGCTTTCGACAGCGCCGCGGCGATCACCGGCTCGGCCTGCTTGTCGAGGTTGATCAGCTTGGCATAGCAGCCGTCTTCCAGATTGCACAGGCCGTTGTCGGACCAGATGGTTTCGTCATCGCCGATCAGGCGGCGGCTGGCATCGGCCGACAGCGTGGTCTTGCCGGTGCCGGACAGGCCGAACAGGATCGCCGCGTCGTTGTTCTTGCCGACGTTGGCCGAGCAATGCATCGACAGGCGGCCTTCCTTCGGCAGCAGGTAGTTGCCGACGGTGAAGATGGTTTTCTTGTTGACGCCGCAGTAGTCGGCGCGGCCGGCCACCAGGCAGATGCGATTCTTGGTGTCGATGATCACCGCTGCTTCGGCGCGGCAGCCGTCGCGTTGCGGTTCGCAGACGAAGCTCGGCACGTTCAGCATGGTCCAGCGACGCGCGTCGATATCCTTCACGCCGGCCAGGTTTTTCGGAAACATGTTGTCGCAGAACATCGCGTGCGTCGCGTATTCGCCGACGAAGCGATACGGCACCGCGAAGTCGGCATCCGAACCCATGAACAGATCTTTGACGTAGAGGTTCGCTTGCTTCGCATTGAGGTGGGCGACGACGCGCTTCAGCAGCGCCTGATACTTCTCCGGATCATATGGATTGAGATCGGCCTTGAACCAGATCTCGTCGGCGACTTCCGGCCACTTCACTGCGTAAGTGTCTTTGGTGCGGCGCCCGGTGCAATCCGGATCGGTGTAGTACACCAGCGGACCGTTGACGCCGAGCTTGGTCGGAAACGCTTTCTGCGCGTCGCTCGGACCGTCCTTCTTGACGCGACCGCGATCGTGCTTGATCGCCTCATGGAAAAGCTCTTCCTTCGACAAGTTATAGCGGTAGGAAACCTTGTCGAGACCGAACATATGCGTCAAATCGGCCTGAAAGTTCGAAGCGGAAGCCTTATGGTCGTCCATAGTCACTTGCTGGTAATGAGGAATCGTGAGCGGGCAGTCGCCGCCTAGGACCAGCGATTTTACTGGAAGTTGGCCTGTCTCTGGCGGGCCGTCGCGAATTCCCGCCGCGGCACCGTTAGAACGGTGTTTTCAGCAGGTTTCGGGCCGCCGGGCTTAGCTGCTTTCCAGCGGCAAGGTAAAGCCGGCCACCGATTCGCGCAGTTTGTCGGACAGGCTGTTCAGTTCGCCGACCGCCTCCGAGGTGCGCGCCGCGGAGCCGGACGTCTGTACCGCGATTTCGCGGATGCCCAGCATGGTGCCGGCGATCTTGGTGGCTTCGGCCGACTGGCCGCGTGCGGCCAGCGAGATTTCCTGCATGACCTTGGCGAGTTCCTGCGACGAGGCTTCGATGCGGGTCAACGACTGGCCGGCTTCTTCGGCCGATTTCGCGCCCGACACGACGTTCGCGGTCGAACGTTCCATCGAGATGATCGCCTCGTTGGTGTCGGCCTGAATCGTCTTCACCAGGTTTTCGATCTGGCGCGTCGCCGAACCGGCGCGTTCCGCCAGGCGCTGGACTTCGTCGGCGACCACCGCGAAGCCGCGGCCCTGGTCGCCGGCCATCGCGGCCTGGATCGACGCGTTCAGTGCCAGCGTATTGGTCTGTTCGGCGATGTCGTTGATCAGCTCGGTGATGTTGCCGATCTCCTGCGAGGATTCGCCGAGGCGCTTGATGCGCTTGGCGGTGTCCTGAATCTGCTCGCGCAAGGAAGCCATGCTCTGGATCGTGCGGCCTACCGTGCCGGCGCCGTTGTGCGCGATCTGCACCGAGGTCTGTGCCTGCACCGCAAGGCGCTCGGCGCGGCCGGCGACCTCCTGCAACTGCGAACTGGTCGCGGTGGCCGCGTCCGACACCGTGGTGATTTCCTGCGCCTGCCGGTCCGAGGCTTCGCTCATGCGCGCAGCGGTGTCCTGCGTGCTCGCCGCCGCAGCGACGATCTGTTCGGAGGTCTGGTTGATCGTGCCGACCAGTCCGCGCAGCGTCTGCACGGTGTAGTTGATCGAGTCGGCGATGGCGCCGGTGAAGTCTTCGGTGACGGTGACGTCGACGGTCAGATCGCCGTTGGCGAGGTTGGTGATTTCGTCGAGCAGATTCAGAATCGCCTGCTGCTGACGCGCGTCGCGTTGTTCCGCCAGGCGCGTTCGTTCACGCACACCGGCGATGTTCAACACGACGAAAGCCAGTAGCGCCAGGATCGCGATCGCACCGGCGATGTAGACCACGATCGGCAACACCACGCGCTTGACGCGCGTATCGCTGAGTTTCTGTTCCAGAGCGGTCGCTGCGGCAATCAGGTTGACCGAGCGTTCGCGCAGCGATGCGGCGGCGCTTTGCAGCAGGTCCACGGCCTCAGCATTCTGCTGTATCGCTGCGACTGCTTGCGCCAGCGCCGCGGCTTTCTCTTTCAGCGGGCCCAGCAGAGCGCCGGGGCCGCTGTCGCCCAGCAGCGTCTCGTTGTTGTGCGCGAACGTCTTCGCGGCCGTATCGAGTTGCGCGGCGGTGTTCTTGGCGTCGCGGCCCTGGCCGAGCACGCGGCTCGCCAAACCGGAGATACGCTCCAGCAACACCAGCTGCGCTGAGATCAAATAGGTCTGCGACAGGCTCGCGCGGTTTTGCGCCATGCGTTCGGCGACGGTTTCATAGCTGTGATAAAGGCCGCCCGCGTCGCTGCTTTCGCCATTGCCATGGACCAGTGCGGAAATGCTATCGGTCTGCTCGGCGGTGTTCTCGAAAGCTTTTTCGCCAGTGACGATCTGCTGCACCGTCTGCTTCATCTGCGACCAGGCGGTACTCGTCGCCTGCACCTGCGCCTGCGCGGCGGCCGGGGCGGCATTGATGCCGGCATCGCTGTCGCCTTCGGCGAGTTGGCGCACCTCGGTGTCGATGTTGTCGGTGTTCGCCACCAGCGTGGTGAAATCGGGCGCAATGCCATGTGTCGCCGCTTCGCCGATCCTGACGATGCCGTCGACGTCGGTCGACAGCGAATGTGCCAGGCTCAGCTGCGTGGCTTCGCGATTGCTGCTGGCCTGCAGGAAGTAAATGCCACCGATGGCGAGCGCCATCGCGGCCACGGCCAAGCCCAACAACAGTGCATCGTGGCGATCGAGTTGTCCTTGCCTCGCCCCCGTTAGTTCAGCCATGTATCCCTCTTATAGTGCTTGGAGCCTTTTTAACAGCTCTGATGCTTTCCCCTGGTCCGCAGGCGTCGCTTCAACTGAGTACGCTGCGCACCTTGCCGACTAGGTCGGCGTCCTTGACCGGTTTGACGATGTATTCGCGTGCGCCCTGACGCAAGGCCCATACGCGATCGGTTTCCTGGCTCTTGCTGCTGACGACGATGATCGGGATCGAAGCCGTCGCCGGATCTTTCGACAGGATGCGCGTCGCCTGAAAGCCGTTCATGCCGGGCATTACGACATCCATCACCACGCAATCCGGCTTGCTCGCACGCACCAGTTCGATCGCATCCTGACCGCTGGTCGCTTCCAGCACTTCGTGGCCGGCGCGCTGCAGAATCTGCTTGAGGTGTTCTTTGTCGGTGGGCGAATCGTCCACCACCATCACGCGCGCCATTGAGCACTCCCTGTTCGGCCTGAAGCCTTGTTGTCCCCCCGTTGCCGACCTACTATAAACCAAGCCTGCATGCGCGGATTCAAGCTGCCGCGGGCGATTTAACGCTGCCCGCTCCAGGCGCGCAATGCGCGTCCGCTGAAGCGCTGCGCGGCAAACGGTGTGTTGCGTCCGGCGCTGAGTAACTGCGCCGGCTGCAGCACCCAGGATTGGTCGGGATCGATCAATACGATATCGGCGGGCGCACCCTTGGCAAGGCTGCCGCCGGCGATGCCGAGAATCTGCGCCGGCCCGAGTGCCAGGCGTTCGGCCATCTGCAGTGGCGTCAGCAGCTTCTCATGCACCAGCCGCAGACACAGCGGCAGCAGGGTTTCGAGCGCCGAAATGCCGGGCTCGGTCAGCGGAAACGGATTGATCTTGGCGTCGGCCTCGTGCGGCTGATGATCCGAGCAGATCGCCGCGATCGCGCCGCTGGCAACGGCGTCGCGCAGTGCTGCACGATCTTCTGCCGCCCGCAGCGGCGGCATCACGTGCGCCATCGCATTGAAGCCGTCGACATCGTCGGCCGTCATGAACAGCTGGTGTGCGGCGACATCCGCCGTCACCGGCAGTCCGCGCGCTTGCGCCGATTCCAGCAGCGCGACGCCGCGTGCGCTCGACAGCCGTCCGAAGTGCACGCGTGCGCCGGTGTCTTCAACCAGCGAAATCCACACGCGCATCGCCACCGCTTCCGCCGCCACCGGAATCGACGGCAGGCCGAGGCGCGTCGCCACCGGGCCTTCGTGTGCGCAGCCGCCATTGGCGAGCGAGACATCGAGCGGCACCACGTGCACGGTGAGCTTCAGGCTGGCGGCATATTCGAGCGCGCGCCGCGCCAGCAGCGTGCTGCCGATGGGTGCCAGGCCATTGCTGACGCCGACGCAACCGGCTTGCTTCAGCGCGCTCATCTCGGCCAGCGCAGCGCCGGCCAGGCCCTGCGTCAGCGCGCCGAGCATGTAGACGTAAGCGCCGCCGGCGGCTTTGGCGATGCGGTTGACGCGGTTCACCACCGCCGCGTTGTCGATCACCGGCCGCGTATCCGGCGGCATGCACAGCGCGGTGATGCCGGCGGCGAGCGCGGCCGGCGATTCGCTCTTCATCGTCGCCTTGGCGGTATGGCCGGGCTCGCGCAGGCGCGCGCACAGATCGATCGCGCCCGGCATCAGCCACAGACCCTTGGTGTCGATGCTCTCTTTGTATTTCGCGCTCGGCGGTTTCTTGCCGCGATAATCGATCAGGCCGTCGCGGATGCCGATGCAGCCGACCGTATCGGTATCTGCGGCCGGGTCGAGCAGCCGCACGTCCTTGATCAGTACGCTGCTCATGGGCGGTTTGCCAAGATTGTTTCCATCACCGCCATGCGCACCGCGATGCCGTGTTCGACCTGCTCCAGAATCACCGAGCGCGTGTCGCCGTAAGCGATGTCGCCTTCGATCTCGACGCCGCGATTGATCGGTCCCGGATGCATGATCATGACGTCCTTCGACAGCTTCGCCAGCCGCGCACGCGTGAGGCCGAAGTCGCGATGGAACTCGCCGGTGGACGGCAGGAAGGCGCCGACCATGCGCTCCTTCTGCAGCCGCAGCAGGATGACGACGTCGACCCCGGCGATGCCGGCGTCGAGTTCGTTGAACACTTTCACGCCGAGCGTTTCGATGCCCGCCGGAATCAGCGGCCGCGGCGCGACCACGCGAATCTCCGCGGCACCGAGGATGCGCAGTGCATGGATGTCGGAGCGGGCAACGCGCGAATGCAGTATGTCGCCGACGATCGCCACCTTCAGCTTGGAGAAGCTCGGATGGCGCCGGCGGATGGTGAACATGTCGAGCAGCGCCTGCGTCGGATGCGCATGGCGGCCGTCGCCGGCGTTGAGGATCGCAACATCCGGCGCGGCATGCTCGGCAAAGAACTGCGCGGCACCGGAGGCTTCGTGGCGCACCACGAACAAATCCACCTGCATCGCTTCCAGCGTCTTCAGCGTGTCGAGCAGGGTTTCGCCTTTCGACGTCGAACTGGCCGAGACCTGCAGGTTCAGCACGTCGGCCGACAAACGCTTGGCCGCCAGTTCGAACGTCGTGCGTGTGCGCGTCGAGGCTTCGAAGAACAGGTTGACTACGGTCCTGCCGTGCAGCGCCAGATTTTTCTTGTCGTCGCCGCGGCGCATGTCGGCGTAGCCTTCGGCCTTGTCGAGCAGCGTGCGCAGCACAGAGCGCGGCAGACCTTCGATCGT
This sequence comes from Nevskia sp., assembly GCA_028291645.1. GTDB lineage: Bacteria > Pseudomonadota > Gammaproteobacteria > Nevskiales > Nevskiaceae > Nevskia. Next base: position 4,459 of record JAQGNU010000020.1, on the reverse strand, counting down.
CAACAGATGTCGCAGTTGGCCGTCGGGGCCGAGCTGCAGCGAACTGCCCGTCATTCCGCGGAGTCCTGCGCGTGAACGGGGTGCGACGGCACGTCTGCAACTGCAGCGGGCGGTGCTGGCGCATCTATGAACGGCTTCGCTTCCTGCGCAGCGGGGTCGCTCAGCCACTGCTCGAGAATCAGCCGTGCCGCAACGCCGTCGCGATCGCCGCTTTTGACGCGCCGGTTGAGGCGTCCGTCGGCGCGTGCCGAGCGCAGTTCGGCATCCGCCGAGCGCGAGGTCAGGCGTTCGTCGACCAGATACACCGGCACGCCATAACGCGTGCGCAATTGCACCGCGAAGGCGCGTGCCAGCGCGGTGACGTGCTGCTCGTTGCCGTCGAGATCGACCGGCAAGCCGACTATGCAACCGATCGGGCGCCATTCGCACAGCAGCTTTTTCAGCTTGTCCCAATCCGGCTGACGGCCATTGTTGATTGCCGGCAGCGGCCGCGCCTGGCGCGTCAGGCTGTCGCCGATCGCCGCACCGATGCGCTTTTCGCCGAAGTCGAAACCCAGGTAAACACCTTGCCCGCTAGCCTCGGGCGCGGTCTTCAGCGCGATCACGCGTGGCCCGCCCGGCTCGACAGATGGCTGACATCGACGCCGAGCAGCTTGGTTGCCGCGAGCCAGCGCTGCGGCGCCGGCAGACCGAACAGAATCTGTGAGTCGAGCGGTGTGTTGAGCCAGGAGTTGCTGAGGATTTCGGTTTCCAGCTGGCCCTCGCTCCAGCCGGCATAGCCGAGCGCGACGAAGTAATGCTTCGGGCCTGCGCCCTTGCCGATCGCACCGAGGATATCGCGCGAGGTGGTGATGAACAGGTCGTCGTCGAGCTGCAAAGTCGAATCCCAGTCGCCCGGCGCGGAATGCACCACGAAGCCACGCTCCGGCTGCACCGGCCCGCCCCAGTAGACGATGGCATCCTCGGGCAGTGCGCTGTGCTCGACCTTGATCTGATCGAGCATCTCGACCAGCGTCAGATCGGTGGGACGGTTGATCACCAGGCCGAGCGCGCCTTTGTCGGAGTGTTCGCACAGCAGCGTCACCGAGTGGCTGAAATTCGAATCCTCGAGCCCCGGCATGGCAACTAGAAACTGCTTGCTGAAGTAGGTTTCACTGGCCATGTCGTTAGTATCCGGAGGTGGCGGTGGATTGCAAGCTCGATCCTTGCGATTCGCATGCCAATCAACGCCTTTGGTCGGTTTTATGGCGGATTCGTAGCGCTTGCCTCAGGCCGCGGCAGCCAGGCGGCGCTCGATCGCCGCGATCGCCAGGCCGCCGATGTCGGTGCCATAGGCGGCGTCGATCTCGCGTGCGCAGGTCGGGCTGGTGACGTTGATTTCGGTGAGGTAGTCGCCGATCACATCGAGCCCGACGAACAGCAGGCCGCGACGCCGCAACTCCGGCCCGACCCGCGCGGCGATCGCATGGTCGCGCGCGGTCAGCGGACGCGCCTCGCCGCGACCGCCGGCGGCCAGATTGCCGCGGGTTTCGCCGCCCTGCGGAATGCGCGCCAGGCAGTAGGGCACCGCTTCGCCGTCGACCATCAAAATGCGCTTGTCGCCGTCGACAATCGCCGGCAGATATTTCTGCGCGACGATCAGGCGCCGGCCGAGATCGGTCAGCTGCTCCAGCACCGAGCCGAGGTTGAGGCCGTCGCGCGCGATGCGAAAAATGCCGGCGCCGCCCATGCCGTCGAGCGGCTTGTAGATGACGTCGCCATGCTCGGCGTGGAACGCACGCAATGTCGCCAGATCGCGTGCGAACAGCGTCGGCGGTGCCAGCTCGGGGAACCAGGCGGTGAAGGCTTTCTCGTTGCAATCGCGCAAGCTCGCAGGACGATTCACGACCAGCGCGCCCTGCATCTCGGCGCGCTCCAGCACATAGGTCGTCGAGACATATTCGAGATCGAACGGCGGATCCTTACGCATCAGGATCGCAGTGAGATCGCCGAGCTTGATGTCCTCGGCATCGCCGAACTCATACCAATGTTTTTTATCGTCGAACACCGTCACCGGTTTGACGCGGCCCTGGGCGATGCCGTCGCGCAGCCACAGATCGGTCTGCTCCAGATAGCGTAGCGCCCAGCCGCGTTTCTGCGCCGCCAGCATCAGCGCGAGCGTGGTGTCCTTGTAGGGTTTGATGGAGCCGATCGGGTCCATCACGATGCCGAGAGTTTTATTCACGGGAAATTCTTAATTTAGACCGAGCAGGGCAGTTAACTCTGGAAATCATCGCTGCCCGGTGCCGGACAATGCGGCGCGGCATCCACCGCGTGTTTGAGCAGATGGGCGATCCAGCAATCGTCGTAGACCGAGCAGTAGCAGATATCCACCTGGAGCCGGTCCATCGCTGCGTAAGCCTTGGCGGCGTCGTGCGGATCGGAGAGCCTGATCGCTTCGATCGTGGTTTCGCGGTTGGTGTCAGGTGGCTGCACCGCGCTGAAGCCTGAATAGATGAAATGCCTGATCTCACTTTGTGGACGACCTAGAACCACTTTGAAAAAAGCGTTCCAGTTGACGATCGGCTTGCCGTCTACCGTCATGCGCACGGATTTGATCAGTGCCGGGCCGACGCCGTGGTTGTAAACCTTGAGTTGGAAACCCGCGTCCGCGCCCTGGTCGTAGTAGCTGTAGCCGATCGCGAGATAGGGCCACACGCTGGCCCGCGCCTGGCTTTGCATCACGCGGGTCTGGTAAGCGCTGATGCCCAGTGCGAAAACGCTCAAGGACAGTGCCAACAAGCCGCTGATCTGCGCCAGCCCGATGCGCCGCGATGACTGCCGCGCGATTTCTAGGTCATCTTCCAAGCTCATTGCTTACCGCCCGGTTTCAGGCGGCAACTGTGGCTTGCGCTCGCTGCGGCGTAGGTGATTCGGCTTCGGCTACCGCAATTTCGCGCGCCGCCGCCAGCAACGCCAAGCGCGCTACGACGCCATACGCATAAAACCGATTCGGCCGCGCATCCGGCGCTTGCGTGCAATCCGGATGCGAGCAGGGCTCGGCGAATGCGAGCGGTTCGAAGCTGGCGCCGGGTGCGTTGAGGTTCTCGGTGTTGGAGCGGCCGCCATGTACGCGATAGAAGCCGCCGACGACATAGCGGTCGATCATGTAGACCACCGGCTCGGCGGTGGCTTGTTGGTCGCCCCAGCGCTCGAAGGTGTAGACGCCTTCCTGGATGATCGCGCCGGTGACTTCTTTACCTTCCTTGGCGGACGCCATTTTTTTGCGCGCATCGCGGTTGAGATTGCGGATTTCGTCCGGGCTTTTCACCGTCATCACGCCCATGCCGTAAGTGCCGGCATCGGCTTTGACGATGACGAAGGGTTCGTCTTTGACGCCGTATTCCCGGTACTTGGCTTCGATGTCTTCCAGCAGCAGGGCGACGTTGCTGACCAGACATTCTTCGCCTTCGCGGGTCTTGAAGTTGACCTGGCCGCAATTGCGGAACAGCGGTTCGACCCACCAGGGATCGATGCCGAGCAGCGCGCCGAATTCGGCGGCGACCTCGTGATAGATACCGAAATGCTGGGTCTTCAGACGATTGGTCCAGCCGACGCCGAGCGGCGGGATGACCGGCTGCTGCAGATTTTCCAGAATCGTCGGGCGACCGCCGGACAGATCGTTGTTGAGCACGACGACGCAAGGCTTGAAGCCGTCGACGCGAACGTAGTCGCCGTCGCGCACGATCGGTTCCAGCAGCACTTCGCGGCCGGACGGCAGCTTGATCGTTTCGGGCGCGGTCAGTTCCGCGCGCAGCGAGCCGAGCCGCACGCGGTAGCCGGCTTTCTGGATCAAATCCTGCAGTACCGCGACGCTTTCCAGATAGAACAGATTGCGCGTGTGATTCTCCGGCACCAGCAGCACGTCGCAGGCGCTCGGCATGACGCGTTCGAGCGCGGCCTGCAGCGCCTGCACGCAGAGCGATTCGAACGCCGGGTTGAGATTGTTGAAGCCGGCCGGGAACAGATTGGTATCCACCGGCGCCAGCTTGAAGCCGGCGTTGCGTAAATCCACCGAGCAGTAGAACGGCGGTGCGGTCTTGTGGAATTCGCGGCGGAACCAGCTTTCGATATTGGCGGCACGCTCCAGCAGTAGGCTTTCGAAGCGCAGCAGCGGTGCAGTCTGTGCCGTGGTGAGATTGGGGACGGCGTCGATCATCGGTGCCCCTGAAATTGCAAGGCCGTTAGGTTAACCGATTGCGGCCGCAGTGGACGCCGTCGCGCGCGCTGCGCCGCGTCCGCAGTAAGTGGGCAGTGCGGCACGAGTATGTTAAAAAGACCGATGAAATCCGTGGCGAATCCAGCCACTAGGGGGCCTCCGGCAGTGCTGTCGGGGCGGGCAGGGATGTCCATTTGGGGGAATCGGTGACAACAGCAGAAGGCGGCAAGTTGGACGGTGCCAGTACGCCTGTGGGTGCAG
>JAQGNU010000229.1 GCA_028291645.1 Nevskia sp. | reverse complement strand
GATATGTGCACCTACGTATTCCTGTTTCAATTCAGCCAGAAGCTGCTTTTGCATTCGTCCGTGTTCCGGCGTGACCTCTACCGCAGGAGAAGCGGGCCGCACATAGGGACGCATTAGCGGCGCAACTTCTTGGCCTAGACGTCGATGCGGCGACGCGCCTTCATTCGCTTCGTCAATATTTTCGAAGTCATACAGTTGGTAACGATTTAGGCGCATAACCGGATCCTCGATATGCGCAAACGTATCCGGCGGAAAGCGGGCAACATTTTCTCGGCGAAAGCGGACATTGAGAATATGCTTCGCCCATTCGCTAGAACCAAGTGCAGAAACATTGCCACCTATGGCTCCTATTTCATGCTCCATAACTTTTCGCCACCCACGTTTTCGGAATTCCTCTAAGGCCACATTTGCGTCTTCTTCTTCGACACATTCCACGGCGTTGATTGTTGCGACGTAGCGGCGTTGCTTGTCGGGTTGGATTGTGAAGAGCGTTAGATCGATGGCTGCACGCGTCTTAACGAGCTTGTCGTAGCTCTTGTTCACCCCCTGAATAAAGGCATAGCGCCAGCCATCGATCAGCCAATCGTTACGGAACAGCCAATCTTCGTGCCCAAAGCCATGCTCATTGTTATAGGTGCCGGACGCTTCGAGCATTCGCGCCTCGCCACTCGGGCGTTGCCAACCGGCAGAGTTGTAGGAAATCCGGGTGAGCTTACGCATATGTTGACTTGAGCCTGCGAGGGCGGGAGCATTCCATTTGTCGAGCTACTCTAACTTCAAACGCGCGGACACCATTTGCGATATTCCGAGCGTAAAGTCATTTTGAAGCTGATCGTACGCGAAGCGCACGCTACTCCCGCTGAGCGTACCAGGACGATTAAGCCTCCGGCCGCATCTGCGGAAACAACAGCACATCGCGGATCGAAGCCGAGTCCGTCAGGAACATCACCAGCCGGTCGATGCCGACGCCGACGCCGGCGGTCGGCGGCAGGCCGTATTCGAGGGCGCGGATGTAGTCGGCGTCGTACAGCATCGCTTCGTCGTCGCCGGCGTCTTTTGCGGCGACCTGTTCGCGGAAGCGCGCGGCCTGATCGTCCGGATCGTTCAGCTCGGAAAAGCCATTCGCGACTTCGCGGCCACCGACGAAGAATTCGAAGCGGTCGGTGACGTCCGGATTGGCGTCGCTGCGGCGTGCCAGCGGCGACACTTCGGTCGGATATTCGGTGATGAAGGTCGGCTGCTGCAGCGTGCCTTCGACGGTCCGCTCGAACAGTTCGGTCAAAATCTTGCCGGTGCCCATTGTCGGCGTTACGGCAACGCCCTTCGCCTGCGCGGCGGCGGCAAGATATTCGCGATCCCAGATTCCGGCGCGATCGATTTCCGGATTTTTCTGCGCGACCGCGTCGGCCATGCTGATCCGCGTGAACGGCTGCGCCAGATCGTATTCGGCACTCTGATACTGCAGCACGCTGCTGCCAAGTACGCTGACCGCGCAGTTGCGCAGCATGGTTTCGACCAGGTCCATCGCGTCGATGTAGTCGGCGTAGGCCTGGTAGAACTCGAGCATGGTGAATTCGGGATTGTGCCGCGTCGACAGGCCTTCGTTGCGGAAATTGCGATTGATCTCGTAGACGCGTTCGAAGCCGCCGACCACCAGCCGTTTCAGATACAGCTCCGGCGCGATGCGCAGGAACAGGCTGCGATCGAGCGCGTTGTGATGCGTGGTAAACGGCCGCGCAGTGGCGCCGCCGGCGAGCGGCTGCAGCATCGGCGTTTCGACTTCGACGAAGCCGAGCGCATCGAGGAACTGGCGGATGAAACGCACGACGCCGGCGCGAATCTCGAACACGCGGCGCACGTCCGGGTTCACAATTAAATCAACATAGCGCTGGCGATAGCGCGTTTCGGTATCGGTGAGGCCGGCCCACTTCTCCGGCAGCGGCCGGATCGTTTTCACCAGCAGTTCGAGGCGCGAAACTTTCAGCGACAGCTCGCCGGTCTTGGTGCGGAACATGGTGCCGACCGCGCCGACCAGATCGCCGACGTCATAGCCCTTGAAGGCCTCGTAGGCTTCGGCGCCGAGCGCGTTCTGCTGTACGAATAATTGCAAGCGGCCGGACGAATCCTGCAGCTGCACGAAGCTGGCCTTGCCCATCACGCGCTTGGCAACCAGCCGGCCGGCCAGCGCATATTGCTGCGTCTGTCCTTCGAGTGCGGCGGCATCGCTGTTGGCGAAAGTGCCGAGCAGATGTTCCGCCAGCGTGTCGCGGCGGAAGGTATTCGGAAATGCCTGGCCGGCGGCGCGCAGCTTTTCGAGCTTCTCGCGGCGATGCGCGATGACGTAGTTCTCGTCGACGTGTACGGGCTGCGGAGTTTCTTCGGTCACTGCTTAGAGCCCCTGCTTGAGACTGGCTTCGATGAATGGATCGAGATAGCCGTTGAGCACCTTCTGCGTATCGGCGATTTCGACGCCGGTACGCAAATCCTTGATGCGCGACTGGTCGAGCACGTAGCTGCGAATCTGGTGGCCCCACTCGATGTCGCTCTTCGAGTCTTCGACTTTCTGCTTCTCGGTGTTGCGCTTCTGCAGTTCGACTTCGTAGAGCTTCGCGCGCAGCATCTTCATCGCGCGATCGCGGTTGGCGTGCTGGCTGCGCTGGGTCTGGCAAGCGACGACGATGCCGCTCGGAATATGCGTCAGCCGGATCGCCGATTCGGTCTTGTTGACGTGCTGGCCGCCGGCGCCGCTGGAGCGGAACGTATCGGCCTTGATGTCGGCCGGGTTCAGTTCGATGTCGATCTTGTCGTCCACTTCCGGCGAGACGTAGACGCCGGCAAACGAGGTATGGCGGCGATTGCCGGAATCGAACGGCGACTTGCGCACCAGCCGGTGCACGCCGGTTTCGGTGCGCAGCCAGCCGTAGGCATATGGGCCCTGCACCGCGATGGTGGCGGACTTGATGCCGGCGACTTCGCCGTCGCTCTGATCGAGCAGCTCAACCTTGAAGCCCTTGTCCTCGGTCCAGTGCAGGTACATGCGTAGCAGCATCTGCGCCCAGTCCTGCGCCTCGGTGCCGCCGGAACCGGCCTGCACGTCGAGATAGGCATTGTTCTCGTCCATCTCGCCGGCGAACATGCGCTTGAATTCGAGATCCTCGGCGAACGCGGTATAGCTAGCGACATCCTTGACGATTTCGGCGACGGTGGTCTCGTCATTCTCGGCCGCAGCCATTTCGAGCAACTCGATCGCGTCCTTCAGACCCGCTTCGGCGCGCGCGATCGGCGCGATCACGCTTTCCAGCTGGGCGCGCTCGCGGCCTAGCGCCTGCGCGCGTTCGGGATTGGTCCAGACATCGCTTTGTTCCAATTCGCCGACGACTTCGGCGAGCCGGTCCTGCTTGACGTCGTAGTCAAAGATAGCCCCGCAGCGCGTCGAAACGCGCCCGCAGGGCTGTAATCTCACTCTTGATCGGGTTGATTTCCATAAGGCTCGCGACGACGCTTGATCGGCCGGCTCGCGGACGAACGCGAACACGAAGGTCGCGAAGTATAGTCGGGCGGCCGCGGACGGTCACTGCAGCGCGCTTGCACCGGCATCTGCCCAGCCCGCAGCGGCCGCGCCTAATGCTACGAATTGATGGTTGTGCCGGTTTGCACGCGCGTGCTAAAACTGCCGCCGGGGCTGAGGATTAGAATGCAAGCCGAATATCGATCTCAACGATCAATCTCAGCCAATTTAAATTAGCCGGTCAAAACTAGATTGGGAGCGCGGGGGATACGATGAGCAAACTTCGTTTTGGGGTGATTTCGCTGGCGATTGCTGCGGGCTTCGGTACACAGGCCGCGGGGGCCGACGAATCGGATCACCGTTTCTACGTGGCGCCGATGGGCTCGTTCACGCTGGGCGACCGCGAACGCGGCAGCAAATTCGGCTACGGCGGCGAACTGGCGCTGGGCAAGCGCGTGACCAATGGCCTCGAACTCGAACTGATCGGTACCTTCACCAACTTCAAGGTCAAGCAAAGCGACTTCCCCGCCAGCGCCGGTTCGCAGCCGGGCAATGCCAAGCTGTACGGCTACGGCGGTGGCGTCAATCTCTATCTCGATCCCTCGTCGAACTGGCTCGGCGGACTGTTCCTGCACCTCGACGTGCAGCGCGGTGAAGGCCGCAGCGCGCCCGGCCCGATCCGCAGCTACGGCACCACGCTGTTCGATGCCGGTCTCGGCTACAACTTCGAATTGACCCATCAGGCCTGGGGCTTCCTGCCGGCCGGCGTTGCGCTGCGCGCCGAAGCGCTGTATCGCCAGGACGCGCACGGCAAGGGCGAACTCGGCACCGCCTACGGCAACGAGCACAAGTATTTCCAGGAAGCGGTGTTCAACATCGGCCTGCGCATTCCGCTCGGCGCAGGGCCGCAGCCGGCCGCCGAACCGAGCGAGCCGCCGACCGAAGTGGTGCCGGTGGAAGAACCGCCCGCCGAGGCACCACCGCCAGCGCCGCCGCCGTGCGAACCGCCACAGCCGGGGCAGCCGATCAGCCTCGAAGGCTGCAAGCTCGGCGACACCATCGTGCTGCGCGGCGTCAACTTCGAGTTCAACAAGGACAACCTGACGGTCAATGCCAAGAGCATTCTCGACGGCGTCGCCGATGCGCTGAAGGCGCGTACCGACATCAAGGTCGAGATCGACGGCCACACCGACAGCAAGGGCTCCGACGCGTATAACCAGAAGCTGTCCGAACGTCGCGCCGCCTCGGTCAAGCGCTACCTGCTGAGCCGCGGCATCGACGCCGGCCGCATGAGCAGCAAGGGCTTCGGCGAGAGCAAGCCGATCGCCGACAACAACACCGACGAAGGTCGCGAGATCAATCGCCGCGTCGAGTTGACGGTGACCGACGCCGATGCCAGCAAGGGTCCGGTGCAGGGCGGCGAAAGCGTGCCGACCAGCGGTGCGATGGATACTTCGACGCCGCCCGCGGATACCTCGTCCGCACCGGCGGCTGATT
>JAQGNU010000219.1 GCA_028291645.1 Nevskia sp. | reverse complement strand
GTTACGGCGCTCCGAATGCGATCTTGAGGACGGCGTAGATGCTCGCCGCGGCCAGCGCAAAATGCGCCAATTTCACCAATGCAATACCACCGATCTTCAGCGCTTCGTTGCTGACGTAATCCTCGATCACGACCTGCACGCCGAGCGCCGAGTGGTAGAACGCCGCGACGAAGAACAACACCAAGGCCACCGCCACCAGCGGCGCATGCACCCAGGCCATCATCGTCGGATAGTCGGCGACGTGATAGCGCGCGATGCTGAACACGAACCACAGCGACAGCGGGATCAGCGCGAGCGCCGACAGCCGTTGCATCCACCAGTGGCCGACTCCATCTTTGGCTGAACCCAGGCCGCGGGCCTGGGACAGCGGCGAGCGCAGACTCATTGACGACTCCTAAAAAGGTCGGAGAAAAAAACTAGAACGCGAAAGCGACCGCCCAGACCGCGGCAGTCAGCAGCAGCGACAGGGCGACGACGATGTAGCCGCCCAGATAAACGTGCTTGATCTCGAATGCGAAGCCGCTGTCCCAGACCAGATGACGGATGCCGTTGCACAAGTGAAACAGCAAGGCCCAACTCCAGCCGAACAGCAGCACTTCGCCGGGAATGGACTGGGCGATCGACGCGAACTGCGAATACGGCCAGGGGCCGGCGGCGGCCGACAGTACCCAGATCGCGATCAGCACCGTGCCGAGGCTCAGCGCCAGGCCGGTGAGTCGGTGCGCGAACGACAGTACCGAGGTCAACTGGAACTTGTAGTAAGGCCCGAGCATGAACGGCGAAAGCGGCCGCGCCGCGATCTGCGCGCTCTTCGACGCTGTGGTGTTCTCAGCCATGCTTGCCGCTCCCGATAAAATACTTTGGTTGAAGTAGCTTGCTGACGCGTCGGGCGTCAGAAGTCGATGCAGCGTCCGCCCTTTTCCCAGTCGCCGAACCGCGTAGGCTCGGTGCCGTCGCGGCGACCGCCAATCTCTCGTACCTTCGGAGTGACCGCCGGCTGCGTCACGTCCCCTGCCGAACCGTCAACGGGCCCGGATTGCGGGCTGGCGACGGGTTCTGTTTCGCTGGGACTGGAATGCAGGTTCATGGCGGCGGTCTGAGGACACGATTGTGACAAACTTCACGGAACACTGGCAATGCAGAGTGCTCACCCTATAGACATCTCCACACCCCAAAATCCCCTGCCCGCGTGGTTGCCAACCGCCACCGGCGGCAGCGTCGCGCAGCCGCGCGCGGACGGCAGCTTCGACTTCGGCGACGCTGTCGGCGAGGCGCAGGCGGCACTTCAGCACACTGCGATTTTTCCGCTGGCCCAACTTGGAAGCCTGCAGGCGCAGGGGGCTGATGTCGATGCCTTCCTGCAGGGTCAGCTCAGCAACGACATCGCCGCGCTGACCGCCGAGCGCGCGCAACTGAGCAGCTACAACAGCCCCAAGGGACGCGTGCTGGCCGTGTTGACTTTGACCCGCACCGGCGAAGGTGTGCGCCTGGAAACCGGCGCGGAATTGACCGCAGCCTTGCTGAAACGTCTGCGCATGTACGTGCTGCGCGCAAAAGTGCAGTGGACCGACCTCAGCGCGAGCCATCCGCAGTTGGGCATCAGCGGGCCGCAGGCCGCCGCATTGCTCGCACGCGCCGGCCTGCCGGTGCCGGCAGCGGCATGGGCGGTCGCGAGCCGCGGGGAAATCGCAGTGCTGCGTCGGCCCGGCACCGTGCCGCGCTATTCCGTGCAGGCACCGGCGCAGCAGCTCAGCGCCTTATGGACCGCACTTGCGCAGCAGGCGCGCGCAGCCGGACCTGCTGCCTGGCAATTGCTCGACATCCTGGCGGGCTTGCCGACGATCGTCGCCGCGACGCAGGAGCATTTCGTCGCGCAGATGCTCAACCTCGACACGCTCGGCGGCATCAGTTTCACCAAGGGCTGTTATCCGGGACAGGAGGTCGTCGCCCGACTGCACTACCTGGGCACGCTGAAGCGCCGCATGTACCGGGGTTACAGCAAGGCTGAAACCTTGCCTGGGACATCTGTATATGCGGCCGATGGCGATGGCCAGGCAGTCGGCGAAGTCGTCGCCGCGGCACCGCATCCACAACGCGGCGCGGCACTGTTACTGGTGTTGCAGACGCAAAGCGCCGGATCGGCGCAATTGCGCTTGGGTACGGCGGACGGCGCGGCACTGGAAGTCGAGCCGCAATCCGGCCCTGATCAACCGGCCTGATCGCGCTCAGGCCTCGCTCAGACGGCTGTGCTGGGTACACCGCTATTGAACTATTCGCTGTAAGTGGCTGACGGCTATTGGATTTCGTGCCCACCGGCGCCGATAGCAAAGCCGCGCGACAGCCCGCCAATGAATGTCTGCCCATCGATCGGCACACGCCGACTTAGACATTTTTGGACTATGAAGCGCACTTAATATTATTTTTCAGGACAGTAGCGCTTCGGCAAGCTGGGCGCCTCAACAACACATACCTGGGGATCCTCGATGTTCAAGCGCGCCATTTTGGTTGCGGCGCTGGCTGGCTCTGTCCTGAGCTTGCCGGCTTTTGCAGCCAGCAAACAGCTGCTCAATGTTTCCTACGATCCGACGCGTGAGCTGTATCAGGACATCAACGCGCAATTTGCCATCGAGTGGAAGAAGAAAGCCGGCGACGATGTCACGATTCAAACCTCGCATGGCGGTTCCAGCAAGCAGGCGCGCTCGGTCATTGACGGCCTCGAAGCCGACGTCGTCACGCTCGGCCTGCCCTACGACATCGACCAGATTTCCAAGCTCACCAACAAATCGATTTCGCCGGACTGGCGCAGTCAGTTCCCGAACAACGGTCTGCCGTACACGTCGACGCTGGTGTTCGTCGTGCGCAAGGGCAATCCGAAAGGCATCAAGGGCTGGGACGATCTGGTCAAGCCGGGTGTCGGCGTCGTCGTGCCGAATCCGAAGACCAGCGGTGGCGGCCGCTGGGCCTATGTCGCCGCCTGGGGCTATGGCGTCAAGAAGCTCGGCAGCGAAGACAAAGCCAAGGACTACATCGCCAAGTTCTACAAGAACGTACCGGTGCTGGACACCGGCGCACGCGGCTCGACCACCACGTTCGCGCAGCGCGAAGTCGGTGACGTACTGGTGACCTGGGAAAATGAAGCCTTCCTGACGCTGAACGAATTCGGTGCCGACAAATTCGAGATCGTCACGCCATCGGTTTCGGTGTTGGCCGAACCGCCGGTCGCGCTGGTCGAAGCCAATGCCAGCAAGCACGGCACGCTGAAGGAAGCCAAGGCCTACCTCGAGTTCCTCTACTCGCCCGCCGGCCAGAAGACCGAGGCCGCACATTACTATCGTCCATACAAGCCGGAATACGCCGACAAGGCCGACCTCGCCCGCTTCCCGAAACTGGAGCTGCTGAAGTTCTCCGATCTGTTCAAGTCCTGGGATGATCTGAACACCGTGCATCTGGCCGACGGCGCGCTGTTCGACCAGTTGTATCAAGCCAAGTCGTAAACTGCCGCCCGCTGGATAAATACGGCGGTAAGCTAGCAACGGCGCCCGGCTTAGGCCGGGCGCCGTTGCGTGTACGCGGTCCCAAAAATCAAACGAGTTGAACATGACGACCAAGCTGCTTCGTAAACCATTTCGATGGCCGCTTCGATGGGCGGGTGCACTGGGTTTCGCGGCAATGCTGTTCGCCGGCCAGGTCGGCGCTGCGCAGTTGCTGAATGCCTCGTACGATGTCGCACGCGGCTTCTACAAGGATTTGAATCCGGCGTTCATCGCCGACTGGAAGAAGCACGGCGGCGCAGACCTCAGCATCGACCAGTCGCATGGCGGTTCCAGCAAGCAGGCGCGTTCGGTCATCGACGGTCTCGAAGCCGATGTCGTCACGATGAACAATCCGCTCGACATCGACGCCATCGCCAAGGCGGGCCTGTTGCCCGCCGATTGGCAGAAGCGTCTGCCGAACAACAGCAGCCCGTCGTGGTCGGCGATCCTGTTCATCGTGCGCAAGGGCAATCCCAAGGGCATCAAGGATTGGGACGATCTGGTCAAGTCCGGGGTGCAGGTGATCGTGCCGAATCCGAAGACTTCCGGTAACGGCCGCTACAGTTATCTCGCTGCGTGGCAGTACGCGCGCAGCAAAACCGGCGGCAGCGACGACACCGCGATCGCATTCGAAAAGAAACTGTTCGGCAACGTGCCGGTGCTCGATACCGGCGGCCGCGGTGCCACCACCACCTTCGCTCAGCGCGGTATCGGCGACGTCTTGCTGACCTTCGAAAACGAAGTCGGCCTGATCCGCGACGAGTTCGGCGCCGACAAGTTCGAGATCGTGGTGCCATCGCTGACGGTGCGTGCCGACAATCCGATCGCGCTGGTCGACAAGGTCGCGGCGAAGAAGGGCACCACCCCAATCGCGCAGGCCTATCTGCAATTCCACTACACAAAAGCGGCGCAGGAAATCTTCGCGAAGAACGGCCTGCGTCCGATCGATGCTGCGGTGCTGAAAGCGCACGCCGCGGATTTTCCAGCGCTGAACCTGTTCGATGTCGAGCAGGCCTTCGGCGGCTGGTCGAAAGCGCAGGCCGATCATTTTGCCGATGGCGGCAGCTTCGACAAGATCATCGCCAACGCACATCCTTAGAGCATCATCGAACCCCATCGATCCATCGACTGAACGCGCATGAGTTCCATCGCCGCACCCGCCGACGCCGCACGGCGCGCACCGAAGCGCGCCATTCCCGGCTTCGGTCCGACGCTCGGCTTCACCGTGTTTTACTTGAGCGTGCTGGTGCTGATTCCGCTGGCCGGCGTGTTCTTTCGCGCTTCCGGCCTCGGACTCGAAGGGCTGTGGAACGTGCTGACCGGCCCGCGTGTGCTGAACGCGCTGTCCTTGAGCTTCGGCGCTGCATTCATCGCCGCATTGATCAATGCGGTGTTCGGTGGCGTCGTCGCCTGGGTCTTCGTGCGCTACGAATTCCCCGGCAAGCGTCTGCTCGACGCCGTCATCGATCTGCCGTTCGCGCTGCCGACCGCGGTCGCCGGCATTGCGTTAACCGCCTTGTACGCACCGAACGGCTGGATCGGCGAACTGCTGACGCCGCTCGGCATCAAGGTCGCCTACACACGACTCGGCATCATCGTCGCACTGACGTTCATCGGCCTGCCGTTCGTCGTGCGCACGGTGGAACCAGTGCTGCGCGAAGTCGAACGCGATCTGGAAGAAGCCGCTGCGACTTTGGGCGCGATGCGTTGGCACACGATCACGCGGGTAATTCTGCCGGCAGTGCTGCCGGCGCTGGTCACCGGTTTTGCGCTGTCGTTCGCACGCGGCGTCGGCGAGTACGGCTCGGTGATCTTCATCGCCGGCAACTTTCCGAATGTCACCGAAATTGCACCGCTGCTGATCACCATCAAGCTCGACGAGTACGACTACCGCGGCGCCACCGCGATCGCGGCGGCGATGCTGGTGATCTCGTTCGTGCTGCTGCTGGTGATCAATCTGCTGCAAGCCTGGGCGCGGCGGCGTGCTTAGCGAGCATGCTCGCTACGCCGTCGCGCGACCAGACAGGGATGTCTGGGCCGGGGCTCGGCCAAGGTACACGTTCGCGCCAGGGACGGCTGCACTGAAACTGTTCGACTCGCTTGCCGCCCTGATACTGATCCAAACGACATGACTGATATTTCCGCCACCGCTCCGCTCGATCCGGCACGGCTGCCGTTCGAACCGCTGATGCAGCGCAATGCGGTGATCAGCGAAGCGCCCTGGGTGCGCCGGACCTTGATCGGCGTTGCCATCCTGTTTCTGGCCGGCTTCCTGTTGTTGCCCTTGCTGTCGGTGTTCGCCGCTGCGCTGGGCAAGGGCCTCGGCGCCTATTTCGCCAGCTTCAATAGTGCCGATACGCAGTCGGCGATCCGGCTGACCTTGATTGCCGCCGGCATCGCGGTGCCCGCCAATCTGGTCTTCGGCCTGTGCGCCGCCTGGGCCATCACCAAGTTCGAATTCCGCGGCAAGCAGTTCCTGATCACGCTGATCGATCTGCCGTTCTCGGTGTCGCCGGTGGTCGCCGGCTTGATCTACATCCTGATCTTCGGCGCGCAGGGCTGGGCTGGGCCGTGGTTCTCCGCACACGACATCAAGGTCGTGTTCGCGGTGCCGGGTATCGTGCTGGCGACCATCTTCGTTACCTTCCCGTTCATCGCGCGCGAACTGATTCCGCTGATGCAGGAACTCGGCACCGATGACGAGCAGGCGGCACTGAGTCTCGGCGCTTCCGGCTGGCAGACCTTCTGGCACGTCACGCTACCGAATGTGAAGTGGGGCCTGCTGTATGGCGTACTGCTGTGCAATGCACGCGCGATGGGGGAGTTCGGCGCGGTCAGCGTGGTCTCCGGTCACATCCGCGGGCTGACCAACACGATGCCGTTGCACATCGAGATTCTGTACAACGACTACCAGTTCGTGCCGGCGTTCGCGGTGGCCTCGTTGCTGGCCTTGCTGGCGCTGGTGACGCTCGCCGCGAAGAGCGTGCTGGAGTGGCGCTTTGCCGATCAGCTCGCCGCGACGCGCAGGCACTAGTGCTCCGCAAACTTCTCAGCCCGGTCGGAAAAGACTCGACCGGGACCATCGGGTAAAAAACATGAACATCACGATCCGCGACGTCCACAAACACTACGGCGGCTTTCACGCCTTGCGCGGCATCGATCTCGATATCGCCTCGGGCGAACTGCTGGCGCTGCTCGGTCCTTCCGGTTCCGGCAAGACCACGCTGCTGCGCGCAATCGCCGGCTTGGAGCCGCTCGCGCAAGGTCGGATTCTGTTCGGCGACACTGATGCCACCGCACTCAGCGTGCAGCAGCGCAAAGTCGGCTTCGTGTTCCAGCAGTACGCGCTGTTCAAGCACATGACCGTCGCCGACAACATCGCGTTCGGGCTGAAGGTACGCGCGCGCAAGCTGCGGCCGAACGATGCGGCGATCAAACAGCGCGTCGACGAGCTGCTCGAGCTGGTGCAGCTTGACGGCCTCGATCGCCGCTACCCGGCGCAGCTGTCCGGTGGCCAGAAGCAGCGTGTCGCGCTGGCGCGTGCGTTGGCGATCGAGCCGCGCGTGCTGCTGCTCGACGAACCGTTCGGCGCGCTCGATGCCAAGGTGCGCAAGGATCTGCGCCGCTGGCTGCGCAAGCTGCATCGCGAAACCGGCTATACGACGATCTTCGTCACCCACGATCAAGAAGAAGCGCTGGAGCTGGCCGATCGCGTGGTGGTGATGAACAAGGGTCAGATCGAGCAGGTCGGCACCACCGACGAGGTCTACGATTTCCCGAAGACGCCGTTCGTGTTCGACTTCCTCGGCACGCCCAACGTGCTGCCCGGCATCGTCCGCGACGGCCGCGTTTATCTCGATGGCAGTACGCAGCCGATCGACAGCGGTGCGCACTACCCGAGCGGTCTGGTCGACATCTATGCGCGCCCGAACGACTTCCGCGTGGTCGACGCCAACGTGCCCGGCCTCGATGCACAGGTATTGGAGACGCAGCGCACCGGTCAACGCATCCGCTTGACGCTGAGCATCAACAGCGGCGAAACCCTGGAAATCGATTTGCCGCATCTCGATGCGGAGCTCAAGGTCTGGCAGACCGGCGAAACGATCCGCGTGCGTCCAGCCAATTTCAGCGTGTTCGCACGCACCGGCGCGAAACACAGTTCAGCGCCGGATCCACTGCCCGACGAAAGCATTCCCGGCAGCGGCATCTCGCATACCGTCGCCGAACATCGCGCGCGCGGCCGCAACTGAGCCAGACGCGGGACGACCGCTCGGCGGCGCTAGCTGAGGTTCCCAAGGGGCTCGCCCGATTTCGCACCTGGCTGATCTTTGCTAGTCTTCCAACAGTCGCAAAGACAAGGAACCGGTGCGATCGCCAATGGATGGCGACTCAGGGGAGCCTTATGAAAATCAAAAGTTACTTGGCTACAGGTCTGCTGCTCTGCTTATTTCCGGCAATCGCTACCGCCGGCGCCCACGGCAAAATCAAAATCTGCCGGATCGCAGCACCCGGTGCCGATACCAGCGCAGTGTATCTTCCCGCCGACGGCACCTATACCGATGTCTGCCACGATGGCGACAACTGCCGCAAGTTCGTCATCGGCGTCACCGCAGCCAGCACGCTGAAGTCTGGTGCCGGCAGTTGCGCGACGCTCAATGCTGTGCTGCTGCAGGACGATGGTCAGCCGCTCACCGCAGGCCGCACGCTGATCGCGAATTGGAATACCGGCAGCCTCATCGCGCACATCACGGTTGCCGAAACCTTCCAATAAATGCGAGCGTTCAAACGCTCGCATTGATGGCAGCTTCGACACAGACTTTGGGCGGCGGCAGGCCGTAAGCCGCGCGAGCGCGGTCGACCGGCGACGGCAGGCCCCGTAACGTCGTCCGGCTGCAGGCGCGCCGATCGCGAGCAGGCGCGGCGGGCGCTTCATCGGCCATCTTTTCGCAATACCTGAACCGCCGCATTGAAAGCAGCACTCCGCGCACCCACATCCTGCGCAGGAGAATTTATGAAACCTGCTGCGATTCCGTTTTCCGTGCTCGATCTGTCGCCGGTGGTCGAAGGCAGCACGCCGGCGCAAGCCTTCCGCAATACGCTCGATCTGGCGCAGCACGCCGAACGCTGGGGCTATCGACGCTATTGGCTGGCCGAGCATCACAATATGAGCGGCATCGCCAGTGCGGCGACCTCGGTGGTGATCGGCTACGTCGCCGGCGGCACGCGCACGATCCGCGTCGGTGCCGGCGGCGTGATGCTGCCAAACCATGCGCCGCTGGTGATCGCCGAGCAGTTCGGCACGCTCGAATCGCTCTACCCCGGCCGCATCGATCTCGGCCTCGGTCGCGCACCCGGCACCGACCAACTCACCGCCCGCGCGCTGCGCCGCGAGAACATGGGCAGCGCCGATCATTTCCCGCAGGACGTGATGGAACTGCGGCGTTACTTCGGCGAGCTGGAACCTGGCCAGGCGGTGCGCGCGGTGCCCGGCGCCGGCCTGCAGGTGCCGCTGTGGCTGCTCGGTTCCAGCACGTTCAGCGCGCAACTGGCCGCGGCGCTCGGGCTGCCGTTCGCGTTCGCCTCGCACTTCGCGCCGGAGCAGATGGAAGTCGCGCTGCAGATCTATCGCAGCCAGTTCAAACCCTCGGCGGCCTTGCAGCAGCCGTACGCGATGCTGGCGCTGAACGTGTTCGCCGCCGATGACGAAGCCGAGGCGCACAGGCTGTCGACCTCGGCGCAGCAGCAGTTCCTCAATTTGCGGCGCGGCCGACCCGGCCTGATACCGCCGCCGGTGGCGAGCATGGACGGCCGCTGGTCGGAGTTCGAACAGCTCGGCGTGCAGCAGGCGCTGCGCTGTTCGGTGATCGGTGCGCCGGCGACGGTCGAACGCGGCATCGCCGCCTTCATCGAGCGTCATCGGCCGGATGAACTATTGATCAGCGGCCTGATGTTCGATCACCAGGCCCGCCTGCGTTCGTTCGAGATCGCCGCACAGGCGCGCGATGCGCTGGCGGGCACTGCGCGCTCAGCAACCGCGTAGCGTCGCGAATTCCGCCAGCGGCATCCGCTCGGTCTGCAGCCGATCGAGCGGCACTGCATGATCGGCATAGCCGATCGCCATGCCGCAGAACAGCGTCCAGCGCTCCGGCGGCGCCAGCACCTCGCGCACGGTGTCGTGGTAGATCGACCAGGATTCCTGCGCACAGCTGTCGAGCCCGTGCTCGCGCAACAGCAGCATCACGGTCTGCAGATACATGCCGAGATCGGACCACTGCGGAATGCCCATCTGGCGATCGACGTAACACAGCAGGCCGACCGGCGCGCCGAAGAAATCAAAGTTGTTCTGGATCCATTGCAGTCGCGCGAGTTTGTTGTCGCGCGGAATGCCGAGCAGTGCATACATCGCCTCGCCGATCGCATAGCGCTGCGTGCGGTACGGCTCGCCGAGCGGACTCGGATAGATCGGATATTCGGCTTTCGGCGGTGTCGGTTTTTCGCGCAGGCGCCGCTTCACCGCCGCTTTCAACTCGGCCAGCGGTTCGCCTGCCAGCGCGTAAATGCGCCAGGGCTGCAGGTTGCCGCCGGAAGGCGCACGCGCTGCCGCCGACAGAACTTCGCGCAAGATATCGGCGGGCACCGGACGATCCAGAAACGCACGCACGCTGCGGCGCGTCGCCACCGCTTCAGACACCTTCATCGACACTCCCCGTTTGCTTTTTTGATCAACGCATCTGCATCACAGCGCGTGCGGACGCTACGGCTTCTGCGTCACCACCGCTGGAGCGGCACGCTCCGGCTCCGGCTCGCCGATACGCAGGTAACGTGTCGCCAGATAGATCTCGCGCAGGAAGCAGACCAGGCCTGCGGTCAGCGCGATCATCGCCAGGATGAACAAGCCGGCCACCACCAGGCGGCCATTGACGCCGGTGATGGTGTCGACAAACAGCACGATCACCACCGCGCTGACCAGGATCGCACTGCCGGTGCACAGGCTGATGCCCCAGCTGACCCAGCGCGCACGCTTCGCCAGCCGCCGCAGGCTGGTACGCAGCTGCTCGATGCGGGCCGGCGTTGCGGTCGGGAACAGCGCTTCCATGTGCCGTGCGCGATCGACGATGCGCGCCAGCCGGTT
>JAQGNU010000194.1 GCA_028291645.1 Nevskia sp. | reverse complement strand
CCTGTTGCTGCAGGTAATGGACCACGGCACGCTGACCGACAACAACGGTCGCGCCGCCGACTTCCGCAACGTCATCCTGGTGATGACCACCAATGCCGGCGCGGAAGAGTCCTCACGCCGCTCGATGGGGTTCTCGGAAGCGAACCACACGACCGACGCACTGGAAGTGATCCGCCGCAGCTTCTCGCCGGAATTCCGCAACCGTCTGGATGCGATCATTCCGTTCGCAGCCCTCGGACGCAACGAAATCGCACGCGTGGTCGACAAGTTCCTGATGCAGCTCGAGGAGCAACTCGCCGCCAAGCATGTGCAGATGGAAGTGGAGCCGGAAGCGCGTGAATGGCTCGCCGAGCATGGCTATGACGTCAAGATGGGCGCACGGCCGATGTCGCGCACGATCCAGGACAGCATCAAGCGTCCGCTCGCCGAAGAGCTGTTGTTCGGCAAGCTGGCCCACGGTGGCCATGTGCTGGTGAAAGTCGACGACGACGACAAGATCGCGTTCGAGATCGAAGCCAAGGACAAGTCGTCGGTGGCGGCTGAGCCGGCGTAGCGGCAGTGACTAGCCGCTAGATGACGCAAAAAGCCCGCGCAAGCGGGCTTTTTTATTTCCGAAGTATTCTGCACTTTCCGCCAGTTCTTGCTAGCCGCTAATCACTAGCCACTGCTTCACTCACTTGTCTCTAAACGTGATGCGGCCCTTGCTCAGATCGTAGGGCGTGAGCTGCACCGTGACCTTGTCGCCGGTCAGGATGCGAATGTAATTCTTGCGCATGCGGCCCGAGATGTGCGCAGTCACGATGTGACCGTTCTCGAGTTTGACGCGAAATGTGGTGTTCGGCAGCGTCTCGACAACGACGCCAGGCATTTCAATGTGGTCTTCTTTTGCCATGAGCCCGCTTTATTGATCCGGCCACTTGGTTCTTAAGCAAACGCCGCGGCGCGCCGTTCGCGGTGTCGTACAGATTGAGCTTGGAGTGGCCGGATCAATAAACCAAACAACGCCCTGTGCTATTGAGGCGGCCATACCGCCGCTCCGAACACGCAATGCGGGTTGGGTGGCAAGGGTAACTCGCTCAAACATCGGCTGGTCGTGTCAATAGGACGCGGCATTATCCGCGAACGCCTCTCCACCAGCAATGCGGCTCCAGCCGGACACCTGCAGGATCTCCAGCGGCCGGAAGTTTTTCTTGTAATCCATCTTCTCGCTACCGGCCACCCAATAGCCTAGATACAGATACGGCAGACCCTCATCGCGGGCACATTGCACCTGCTTCAGGATGGCGTAAGTGCCGAGGCTGCGGCCCGGCATCGTCGTGTCGAAGAAGGTGTAGACCGCGGAGAAGCCGCGCGGCACGCGATCGACCACCGATACCGCCAGCAGCCGCGCGCCTTCGCGCATTTCCCAGAATTCGGTGGTGCCCCAGCCGCAGCCGAGGAACTCGCGGAAGGCCTCGCCGTCGTCCGGGTCCATGCCGCCGTCCGGGTGACGTGCAGTGAGATATGCGCGATACAGCGCGTAATGTTCGTCGCCGAGGCGATCGAGCACGCGCAAGCTGACGCCGGCATTACGCTGCAGACAGCGTCGCTGGCTGCGGTTCGGTATGAAGTCGTCCACCGCCACGCGCACCGAGCGGCAGGCCCGGCAGCCGACGCACATCGGCCGGTAGGCGTAGTCGCCGCTGCGGCGGAAGCCGTTGTCGAGCAGCGAGCCATAAATCGCCGGATCGAGCTTCAACGCCGGATCGACGAAAGCGCTGCGCGCCGCACGCTGCGGCAGGTACCCGCAGAGATGCGAGGCGCCGAGCAGTAAGCGCAGGTTTTGCAGGCTCATACCACTAAGCTATGCAAAAACAGTGCGCAGTGCACGGCGCCGGAAAACTGGCGGCTCATGGCGCGTTTTCCAGCGGCGGCCAAGCGAGCCGCGCCGGCCGATGGCGGCGATCGCAAGGCACGTCCAACTCATAGCGCCACAAGCCGGTGCGGCCCGGAACCTGCATCGATTCGCGCAGCTGCTGCAGGAAGCGTTCGCGCGGAATGTCGGTGGCGCCGAGCGTTTTCAGATGCGCGGAAGCGATCTGGCAATCGATCAGGCTGAACTGCCAGGCTTCGAGTTGGCGGCATAGGTAGTACAGCGCCAGCTTGGAGCCGTCGTCGGCGCGACTGAACATCGATTCGCCGAAAAACGCCCGGCCCAGCGCGACGCCGTAAAGGCCGCCGATCAGTGCGCCGTCGCGCCAGACTTCCGCGGAATGGGCGAAGCCGTGTCCATGCAGGTCGAGGTAAGCGCGCCGCATGTCAGGACCGAGCCAGGTGCCGCTGGCGTTGGCGCGCTCGCCGGCACAGGCCTCCAGCACGGTTTCGAAAGCGCAGTCGAGCGTCACCGCAAAGTCGCACCTGCGGATGCGTTTGGCCAGCGAACGTGAAACGTGGATTTCGTGCGGCAGCAGGATCGCGCGCGGATCCGGGCACCACCACAGAATCGGTTCGTTCGGGTTGTACCAGGGAAAGATGCCGGTGGAATAGGCACGGATCAGTCGTGCCAGCGACAGGTCGCCGCCGATCGCGAGCAGGCCATTGGGATCGCGCATGGCTTTGTGCGGCGGTGGGAACGGCTGATTCGGATCGCGCGGATCGAGCCAGTGCAGACGGACTGGATTATCCATCGGACGGTGCCGTTTCGACATCGACATCAACGTCGATCTGCTGCTTGAACGGCGTGTGGCTGCCGAGGATGGTGCCGCGCTGGGCGACCCATGCACGCTCCTCACGCATCGCATGTGCGACCGCGCCGCGCAGCCGCGCATCGCTGATCCAATGCTGCGAATGGGTGATCACCGGTTCGAAACCGCGCGACAACTTGTGCTCGCCCTGCGCGCCGGCATCGAAGTGCTGCAAGCCTTCGCGAATGCAGAATTCGATCCCCTGGTAGTAGCAGGTCTCGAAATGCAGGCTGTGATAGCGGTCCGCAGCGCCCCAGTGCCGCCCATAGAGCGTGCCGCCGCTCGCCGATTCGCCGACCAGGGTGATCGCCACCGCCACCATGCTCCGTTCTGCATACGCCAGGATCAGTCTAACGGGCGTTGCCGCTTTGCGGGCGTAGTCGAGGAAAAATTCCAGGCTCAGATAGGGTGGGCGGCCGTGCTCTTCGTAGGTGTTGGCATAGAGCGCGTAGACCTGCATCCATTGCGCTTCACTTAACTCATCGCCACGGCGCCATTCGAAGCGCAGACCGGCCTCGGCGACACGCCGGCGTTCGCGCAGGATCTTCTTGCGCTTCTCGCTGGTCAGCGTAGCCAGGAACGCAGCGAAATCGGTATAGCCGCGATTACGCCAATGGAATTGCACGTCGTTGCGTTCGATGCAGCCGGCGCTGGCGAATGCGGCATTGTCGTCGCGATCGAGAAACAAGCCGTGGAACGACGAGACGCCGAGGTGTTTCGCCAGTGCCGGCAGCAGCCGCGCCATTTCACTGCGCGCGGCCGCGTCGCGTGCGCCGATGCGCGGCCCGGCCGATGGCGTGAACGGGATCGTGCTGACCAGCTTCGGATAGTACGACTGGCGTATGCGATGGCTGGCTTCGGCCCAACTGAAATCGAATACGAATTCACCGTAGGAGTGGGTCTTCAGATACAGCGGCGCCACTGCCGCGACGCCGGACTCGTCTTCGAGTACTGCGTGGCAGGGCGTCCAGCCGGTGTCGGGAGTGGCGCAGCCGTGTTGCTCCAGCGCGTCGAGGAAATCATGCCGCACCAGCGGGTAGTCGCCTGGGTAAAGCGCGTTCCACTCGGCGGCCGGCAGCGCCGCGATCGAGCCGAGCTGACGCAGTTGCACCCGCGCGCGCTGGTCCGGCGGTGTTAGTGCGCCGTCGGCTGCTGCACGCCGACGCCGCGCAGCGCCCATTGCACGCAAGTGTCGTGTTCGAAGCGTGAAATCTTCTCTTCCTCGGACGGCGGCGCCGCCTCGAGCAAGCGGCCCTCGGTATCGAACTTGATCGCCGCACCCGCGGTCTGCACTTTCAACTCATTGGCCGGCTCGGTATCCCACGACACCTGCAGATAACGGATGCGCCGTTCGGCAAATTCCGGCAGGCGATTGGCGCCCGCGGCAATCAGCGCCGCCTCTTCCGAAGTGAATTCGCGGACTTGTCCGTCCTGGGTCAAAAGAAAATGGTGGATTTCGGTGTTCATGGTGGCTCCGGGCCTCTGAAGCATTCGACACCCTATCAAGTTGAAGGTTTAGACGCAGCTTTCAAGAGGCTGCTGACGACCCGCTGGTATACTGACTGGCGGATTTCCGACCCCGCTCGTGAACCGAAAATCCTGAGTGTTCTCTCGCAAGAAACAAGCCGCTAAGCCTTTATCGACCAAACCCGCGTCGGCCGAATTGACGTGGGTGGAGCGCCTACCGCACGAGGTCGCGCTGCTGGCCTGCGTCGGCATCGCACTTTTTCTGCTGATCGCGCTGGTCAGTTACCAGCCGGACGATGCCGGCTGGTCGTCGTCCGGCGTCGGCCATGCGACGCGCAACCTCGGTGGCACCGTCGGCGCCTGGCTGGCGAACGCGCTGCTGAGCTTTGTTGGCTACGTTGCCTTCCTGCTGCCCTGGGCGGTGCTGTGGCTCGGTTTGCGGCTGTTCCGCGGCGGTGAGCCGCTGACCCTGCACGTGCCGGTCAGCGTGCGCGCAGCGGCCTGGATCGTGGCGCTGTCGAGCCTCGCCGGACTCTCCGCGCGCTATGTGCATCCGCTGTCGAGCTGGGTGCCGCAGGGCAGCGGCGGTATTGCCGGTCACTGGCTCAGCGACATTCTCGAAAAAATCCTGAATCCGGTCGGTGCTTCGCTGGTGCTGCTGACGCTGTTCGTGGTGGCGCTGCCGATGGCGATGATCTTCTCCTGGCTGGCGGTGCTGGAAGCGATCGGCAGTCATGCGCAGCATCTGTTCCGGCGCGCGCAGGAGCGTCGTGCGGCCGCTGCAGCAGACGAAGCGGACGATGAAGCGGCGGCTGCGCCCATCACGATGAAGGAACCGCGCCGGCGCAAGGGCGCCGTATCGAGCCGCATCGAGCCGCAATTCGATTTCGAGTCGCCGGAACCGGTGCTGCCGTCGCGCGGCAAGCTCGCGGCCGTCACCGCGATGGAAGCGGTGGCGTCGCGCGTGTCCGCACTCGATCCGGACGCCGAGGCTGAATTTGCGGAGATTGAGCCGGCGCCGAGATCCGTAGCGAAACCGCGCAAGCCGCCGAAGCCTCAGCCGATCACGGTGCCGACCTACAACGGCGATCCGCTGCCGCCGCTGGATCTGCTCGATCCGCCGAAGCCGAGCGGCAAGCGCTACACCGCGGAAGACATCGAGCGGCTGTCGCGTGAAGTCGAGCGCCATCTGGGTGATTTCGGCGTCGAAGCGCAGGTGGTCGATGCGATGCCGGGCCCGGTGAT
>JAQGNU010000175.1 GCA_028291645.1 Nevskia sp. | reverse complement strand
TCGGCACCACTTCGGCCTAACTCTGAGACTTAGCGCACAGTGCCGGCGCCAGCCGGAACGATCGCTGCATAGAGGCAAGACCACCATCACCACAAGCCGCTGACCGACAACTCGCCGATATGGAAATCGCGAATCACCTGATCCTCGTCGGCGGCCTGCTGTTCATCGTCAGCATCCTGGCGTCGATCCTGTCGCCGCGCCTGGGCGTGCCCTTGCTGCTGGTGTTCCTGATCGTCGGCATGCTGGCCGGCGAGGACGGCCCCGGCCGCATTCATTTCGGCGACTATCATCTGGCCAACCTGGCCGGCACCGCCGCGCTGGCGGTGATCCTGTTCGATGGCGGCATGCGCACGCCGCTGCAGAATTTCCGCGTCGGCCTAAGGCCGGCGCTGGCGCTGGCGACGATCGGCGTGCTGGTCACCACCGGCATTACCGGCGCGTTCGCCGCCTGGGTATTGCATCTATCGTGGATCGAAGGCCTGCTGATCGGCGCCATCGTTGGCTCCACCGATGCCGCCGCGGTGTTCTCGCTGCTGCACACCAACGCGGTGCATCTGAATCAGCGCGTGACGTCGGCACTCGAAATCGAATCCGGCACCAACGATCCGATGGCGGTATTCCTGACGCTCGGCCTGCTGCAATACATGCTCGCACCGCTCGACTACAGCTGGCTCGAAGGTGTCGTGCTGTTCGTGCAGCAGATGGGCCTCGGCCTGCTGTTCGGCCTCGGCGGCGGCTGGCTGCTGACGCAATTGCTGAACCGGCTCGAACTGAGCGATTCGCTTTATCCGCTGCTGGCGCTGTCCGGCGGCATGCTGATTTTCGGCGGCACCGCGCTGCTCGGCGGCAGCGGCTTTCTGGCCGCGTACCTGGCCGGGCTGATGCTCGGCAACCGGCCGCTGCGCGCGTTCGCCAGCGTGCGGCGCTTTCACGACGGCATCGCCTGGCTCGCACAGATCGGCATGTTCCTGATTCTCGGTCTGCTGGCGACGCCGAGCCGACTGGTGCCGCTGGCGATCCCGGCGCTGCTGGTGGCGCTGGTGTTGATTTTCGCCGCACGCCCGATCGCTGTCGCACTGGCACTGGCACCGTTCAGTTTCCCCTGGCGCGAACAGGCGTACATCGCCTGGGTCGGCCTGCGCGGTTCGGTGCCGATGGTGCTGGCGACGTTCCCGCTGCTGGCGGGAATCGCGCATGCGCAGATGTTCTTCGATGTCGCCTTCTTCATCGTGCTGGTGTCGCTGGTGCTGCAGGGCTGGAGCGTGGCGCCGGTGGCGCGGCTGCTCGATCTGCAGATGCCGCAGACCAGTGCGCGCGTACGCCGTATCGATCTGGATCTGCCCGGCGGCGCCGGGCATGAAATCGTCAGCTACCGGATTTCGTCGAGCAGCATGCTGGTCGGGGTGAAGACCAAGCAGCTGCCGATTCCCGACGTATCGCGATTAGTCAGCGTCGCGCGTGACGGCCAACTGCTGCCGTATCGCGCCTGGGGTGCACTTCAGGCCGGCGATTACGTTTCGCTGCTCGCCGCGCAATCTGAGCTGCCCTTGCTCGACGAGGTGTTCAGCGCGCGTCACCCGACCGGCAGCGCCGACGAGGTGCGCTACTTCGGCGAATTCGCCATCGATCCGCAGGCACATGTCGACGCGCTGGTCGCTGCCTATGGCCTGCCGGTTCCAGCCGACGCGGGCAACCAGACGCTGGCCGATTTCATCGCCGTCTATCTGACGCGGCCGGTGGTCGGCGACCGCCTGCGCCTCGGCGAAATGGAGCTGATCGTGCGCAAGATGGACGGCGAGCGCATCGTCGGCCTCGGCATACGGCTGCCGCACGAACACGCCTAAGAACCCGTAACGGAATTAAAAGAAATTTCGCGCCAAGCGCGCCAAGAAAGAAACAAATCAAAGCCGGGGCAATTCGAAGCGCGCAGATTCCGGAATTGACTTCTCCTTACATTTCCATAAATATCGAATTATGGAAACGAAGATTGCAATCGCGGCATTGGCGGCACTCGCGCAGGAAACCCGTCTCGCGGTATTTCGCTACCTGGTCGAAGCCGGCCCGCAGGGTGTAACCGTCGGCCGCATCGGCGAAGCGCTCGACGTCGCACCGGCAACGCTGTCGTTTCACCTGAAAGAACTGAGCCGTGCCGGCCTGATCACAAGCCGGCAGGAAAGTCGCTTCATCTGGTACTCGGCCAACTACGAATCGATGAACGCCCTGATCGCCTATCTCACCGACAACTGCTGCCAGGGACAGGCCTGCGGCGTCGCCGGCGCAGCGCAGGCAAAGCCTAAGTCGACGCGGCGCAAAACCGCCGCGGCACGCAAAAAGAGACCAAGCCGGTGAGTGTGTTCGAGCGCTATCTCAGCGTCTGGGTGTTCCTCTGCATCGTCGTCGGTGTCGCGCTCGGGCAGATACTTCCTGGAGTGTTTCAGGCAATCGGCCGCATAGAGATCGCGAAGGTCAATCTGCCGGTCGGACTGCTGATCTGGGTGATGATCATTCCGATGCTGCTGAAGGTCGACTTCGGCGCGCTGCATCAGGTGCGACAGCATGTGCGCGGCATCGGCGTCACGCTGTTCGTCAACTGGCTGGTAAAACCGTTCTCGATGGCGTTTCTCGGCTGGCTGTTTCTGCGCCATCTGTTCGCGGCCTATCTGCCGGCGAGCCAGATCGACAGCTACGTCGCTGGCCTGATCCTGCTGGCCGCGGCGCCCTGCACCGCAATGGTGTTCGTCTGGAGCCGCCTGACCCATGGCGATCCGCTGTTCACGCTGTCGCAGGTGGCGCTCAACGATACGATCATGGTGTTCGCGTTCGCGCCGTTCGTCGCGCTGCTGCTCGGCATTTCGAGCATCGTGGTGCCGTGGGCGACGCTGCTGACCTCGGTGATTCTGTACATCGTCATTCCGGTGGCGATTGCGCAACTGATCCGGCGCGCGTTACTGCGCCAAGGCCAGGCCGCGTTCGATCAGGTGCTGGCGCGGATCGGCCCCTGGTCGATCGCCGCGCTGCTGGCGACGCTGGTGCTGCTGTTCGCATTTCAGGGACAGGAGATTCTGCGGCAACCGCTGGTGATCGCGCTGCTCGCGGTGCCGATTCTGATCCAGGTGTTGTTCAACTCGGCGCTCGCCTACGGCCTCAACCGCGTGCTCGGCGAGAAACATGCAGTGGCCTGTCCATCGGCGCTGATCGGTGCCAGCAACTTTTTCGAGCTCGCCGTAGCCGCCGCGATCAGCCTGTTCGGCTTCAACTCGGGTGCCGCGCTGGCAACGGTGGTCGGCGTGCTGATCGAAGTGCCGGTGATGCTGCTGGTGGTGCGCGTGGTCAATGCATCGAAGCCCTGGTACGAGGCCGGCAGCAAACCCGCGGGCTAGGGAACCTCTGAATAAGCTACTGTGCTCGGCATCTCGCGCGAATCCGGTGCTCGGAGTCCTCACATACGTCTATGTATGCTGCGGTTCCTCCGCTCCGTGTTCGCCCGACCTGCCTTCGCTCGCGACGCTTCTTCAGAGGTTCCCTAACCGCACCGCAGTTTCATTCCATTCGTCACAGAGTCCGCATATGTCCGCGTCCCCGTTCAATGTCCTGTTTCTCTGCACCGGCAATTCCGCGCGCTCGATCATGGCCGAAGCGACGCTCAATCATCTCGCCGGACCTTCAGGACGTTTCCATGCGTACTCCGCCGGCAGCTATCCGAAGGGCGAACCCAACCCCTTGGCGCTCGCACTGATGGCCGCAGAAGGGATTTCGACGGCAGGCGTGCGCAGCAAGCGCTGGGACGAATTTCTCGCCGCCGATGCGCCGCCGATTCATCTGGTCGTCACCGTCTGCGATGCCGCGGCAGGCGAACAATGTCCGCTGTATCCGGGCAAGCCGTTGAAGGTGCATTGGGGCGTCGCCGATCCGCATACGGCAGCAGAATTCAAGCGGGCCTACACGGCGCTGCGGCAGCGCATCGAACAATTCATCAAACTGTCTGTCGAGACGCTGGATCGCGCAGACCTACAGAAGCGCATAACTGAAATCGGTCGCGTCGGGAACGTATAGCCAGACGCAGTCTCGCGGGCGCGACTCGCACGCGGATGTGTTGGTAGGTGCGAGACGAGAGTGGCCTGCGCCTCGCACCTACAAAAAGTTTCAGAACAGAACCGATGACGCCTAGCGGCCGGCGCAAGCGACCGACTTCTCACGCGCGCGGATGATGCTTCGCATGAATCTCTTTGAGCCGTGCACGCGCGACGTGTGTATAGATCTGCGTGGTCGACAGATCGGCGTGGCCGAGCAAAGTCTGCACCGCGCGCAGATCGGCACCGCGTTCCAGCAGATGGGTCGCGAACGCATGCCGTAGCGTGTGCGGCGACAAGGCGCTGTGGATGCCGGCAGCGACGGCATGGCGCTTGATCAGCAGCCAGAAGTTCTGCCGTGTCATCACCTCGCCGCGGCGCGTCAGGAATACCCAGTCGGCCGATTCTGACCCGAGCAGTTCGCCGCGGCCGTGACGCAGCCAGGCACGCAGCGCATCGATCGCGGCTTCGCCGGTCGGCACCAGCCGCTCCTTGCCGCCCTTGCCGATCAGACGCACGACGCCGTGCTCCAGATTGATTTCATCGTGGCGCAGCCTGACCAGTTCCGATACGCGCAGGCCCGAGGCGTACATCAGTTCCAGCATCGCGCGATCGCGCAAGCCGAGCGCATCGGTCGCCGCCGGCGCAGTAAGCAGACGGTCGACTTGATCGACGCTCAGCGTCTTCGGCAGCGCGCGGCCGATGCGCGGCATTTCCAGATGCGCGGCGGGATCGTCCTTGCGGATGCGCTCGCGCACCAGCCAGCCGTAGTAGCGCCGGCAGACGGTGACGAAACGTGCCTGCGAACGCGCCGAAAACGGCGCCTGCGCAGGCATCGTCTTGGTGCTGGAACGGGTGGCCCGATACGCCAGGTAGGCCTTCAGATCGCCGGACTGCGCACCATCCAGCGACTGCCGCTGCGCACGCAGCCAGCGCGACAGCAAGGCGAGATCGGAGCGGTACGCCGACAGGCTGTTCTTGGCCAGACCGAATTCCAGCCACAGATGATCGGCGAAGCGCTCGATGTCGGCGTGATCGTCCGGATGCAGCGTGGAGGCGCGCGCCGCCTTACGTGGACTTGTTCCTGGGTTTTTTTTCGGGGTATTCACGGACACCTATAATACGGCCAGCCTCCTGCC
>JAQGNU010000173.1 GCA_028291645.1 Nevskia sp. | reverse complement strand
GACGATCTGCAGGTCAAGCTCGAATCTAAACAGAAAGTGCAGAAGCTGAAACAGGCGCTGGACAAGCTGAAGGGCTACGACGCGGTCTACATCGACACGCCGCCGGCACTGAATTTCTACAGCCGATCGGCGCTGATTGCCGCCAGCCGCGTGCTGATCCCGTTCGACTGCGACGAGTTCAGCCGCCAGGCGCTGTACACACTGCTGGAAAACATCCAGGAGATTCGTGCCGACCACAACGAAGAACTGGAAATCGAAGGCATCGTCGTCAACCAGTTCCAGGGCCGCGCCAAACTGCCGGCGCGCGTCGTCGCCGAACTGCGCGAAGAAGGCCAGCCGGTGCTGGCGCAGACCTTATCGAGTTCGGTGCGCGTCAAAGAATCACATGAGCAGCATCGACCGATGATTCACCTCGACGCGAGCCATCGCGTTACGCAGGAGTATGTGGCCTTGTATGAAGCGCTGGAGTGAGGCTGCGGTGCAGGACATGCCAGACTGAGGAGCGGTATGCCTTTAAGTTTAAGCCCCAGGTGGGATCGATTTCTGAATTGAGTGGTGTCGCCAGTGGCTACCAAGAATCAATTGAAGCGACGGCAACATCATGTGTGGAAGAGCTATCTTCGGGCTTGGGCTACAGATGAAAAGATATTCTGCCTTCAAGATGGCAAAATTTTCGAGCCAAATATCCGTGGCGTAGCCGTTGAGAGAGATTTCTATAAGCTTCAAACATTGAGCACGAAAGAGGCCGAATTCATAAGGCTTCTAATAGGTAGCTCGCCTACTTTAGCAACGCCTGTGCATGAGGACTTCCTTAAGATGTTCTCAATATTTCCCTTGCTGAAAGACAATATGCCGGCGCACATGGCCAGCGATGCAGAGTTTGTAGCGCTTGTTGACCAAGCAGTAACCAATGCGGAGGAAGATTTTCATTCTCGCATTGAGGGTGGCATGACGGCGATCCTCGATGCCATCCGCCGACGAGACATCAGCTTTTATAATGATGCAGCGCAGAGCGGAAAATTCTTGCACTTTTTAAGTTTGCAAAGCCTGCGTACTAAGGGCGTGAGAGAACGTATCGTTGAGAGAGTAACCGCCCTGCCTGATGTTGATATAAGCAAATGTTGGCCTATTTTGAGGCATATTTTTGCAGTAAATGCCGGTGCCAGCCTTTTTCTAGAACGAAAAAAGCGCCCTTTTTTCCTCATCGAGAATGACACTAGTGTGCCATTCATTACCGGCGATCAACCCGTCATCAATTTGCTTCATTCTCCAAATCGCATCGACGCGCCGACACTGTTGGCTTTCTACTATCCGGTGACACCCTGGTTGGCCGTCATTCTAGATGAGGTCGACGAGCGGTCCGGTTACGGAGCCGGGGCACTCTCGATTGATCAGGTCTCAAAACTCAACTGCGAAATGCAGGCCGCTGCATTCTCACAGGTCTTCGGCCATTCGAGAGAGGTTCTTACATCACTCCGCCCTCGAGAGAATACCCATGATCGTGAAGTTATTGTGGGTGGTTAGCGATTAAAGAGTCCAGGGTCGGATTTTTTTGTCGCCCTTACCCTTAATCAAATGTGCAGCACTGCACATCGTTCTTCGCGAACCGGGCCTGAATACCGCATGCGTGATGCTCGTTTTCACACGGCCCATTCAATTCGGAAAAATCCGTTCACCCTTAGTTCAGGTGCTGAGGTGTATAAGCTGAAGTCAATCGCCCATCTCCGGGCCTTGGGGTTCCCATGAAACGATTCGTTGTCTGTGCCGCACTCGGCCTAAGCCTGGCGCTCCCAACCGTATCTGAAGCCCACGGCTACGACCATCACGGCGGCTACGGCCGCGGTGGTTATGGCCACGGTAGCGGCTATGGTTATTCGTACGGCGGCCACTATCGATACGGTGGTGGCTATTACGGTGGCGGCTACGGCTACCGAGGCCCAGGCGGAATCATCGGCGATGCGATTGCCCTGCCCTTTATTGCCGGTGCGGCCATCGTTGGCGCAGTCGCGGCTGTGGCGACAGCGCCATTTTATGCAGGCACCTACGACGCACCGCCTGCTCCGACCTATTACGCACCGCCGCCGCAGGCCTACTACCCGCAGACTTACGCGCCTGGCTACTACGCTCCGCCGCCGCGGGTCTACTACGCACCGCCCGCGTACTCACAGGGTTACGCGCCGCGTCCGGCGTATCCGGGCTACGGCTACTAGACATAGAAGCTGTGCCCCTCTCCCGACGGGAGAGGGAATTTTGAGGACGGTTTTTTACTCGAACTCGTGCGGCTCGGCGCAGAACGCGAACACTAGCGAGCCTTCGCCGACGTTGACCGCGCCGGTGATGCTCATCAGGCTGACAAACACTTCGACGCCGGCCTTTTCGGCGACTTCACGCATTTTCCGATAGCCCAGCATCTTCTCCAGGTTGGCGAGTTCGCCGGAGTAGCTCAGGCATAGCGTCGGCGTCAGCAGGCCCTGGTTGATCTTGCGGATGATGAACTCGAAGCAGTGCTGCGCACCCTCGCCGTAGTGCCGCAGATTAGCCACCGGCCGGGTGTCGTTGCGGTAGGCCCGCAGCAGCGGCTTGATATCGAGCGTGCTGGCGACCGCATATTTGAACCAGCCGACGCTGCGGTCGCCCTTCTTCGCCGCCCGCGTGCGTAGATGGCCGAGATTGTTCGGCAGCATGTAGGCGTACAGATTCGGAATCAGCGCTTCGAGGCGTTCGCGGATGCGGTTCGGCGGTGCGCCGCTCTTGATCATGCGCACCGCTTCGACTGCCAGCACGCCCTGGCCGGCAAACAGATTCTGCGTGTCGACCACGCGCAGTGCGAATGGCGTGTTGAGTCCGGCCTTGGCACGGATCGGCTTGTATTCGGACAGGATCGACAATGAAGCCTGGGTCGCGTGCTCGAACATCGGGCTGCGCGAGCTGGCCAGGATCAGGGTCAGCACGAAGTCGTAGTCGACGACCAGTTTTTCCAGAAACAGCTGCTTGATCTGTTCGACCGAAAACGCCTCGGTCTCGCCCTGCGCGGCATTGCTCAGGTGCTGGTGGTAGAAATCCAGCGTCGCCTGCGGATCGCGCTGGTCGACGAACTGCTGCTTGCCGATCCGGATCGTGATCGGCAGGATGACGAGTCGGTTGTCCCGATAAAAATCCGGCGGCAGATCGCACGCCGAATCCACTACGAGCCCGATTCTCATCGACTCCCCCTGAGCTGCTTTCGTTCTGGTACCGCGTTTTAGTGGGCAGAGTCTAGCGTCTGCACCGGTGCCACGTCACTCCAGCTCGCCGCGCTTTTCGGCCTGCTTGGCCGCAAGCCAGAGCGATTCCATCGCATCCAGACGCCCCGGCTCGCCGAGTGGCGGCAAAGCAGCGGCGCGTTCGAGGATGTAGCCGAAGCGGCGCTCGAACTTGCGGTTGGCGGCGCTCAGCGCCGCACTGGGGTCGATATGCAAATGCCGCCCGAGGTTGACCACCATGAACAGCAGATCGCCGAGTTCCTCAGCGCGCGCGGCGAGATCCGGAGCCTGTTGCAGCTCGGCGATCTCTTCGTACAGCTTGGCCCACAGCTGTTGGTTCAGCGTCGAATCCTGCGGCCAGTCGAAGCCTTCGGCGGCGGCGGCGATTTGCAATTGCACCGCCTGCTGCAGCGGATCACTCACGCGGCATCACCCTGCAAGAGCAGCGTGCGCAGCTCCCACAAAATGCCTGCGGTTGCGCCCCAGATGCGATAGCTGCCGTAGTTAAGCTCGAAGAACGGCACCGTGATGCCATCGCGGTCGAGGATTTTCTTTTCGAACGCATCCGCGGCCAGCACCCGCGCCAGCGGCAGATCGAACATCTCCGCCACTTCAGCCGTCGCCAGCGCGGGCGCAAACACCTGGCCGACGATGCCGACTACCGGCGTAATGCGAAAGCCGGACAGCACCGGATAGTCGTCCAGATAGCCGATGATCTCGACCGACGCCGGCGGCAGACCGACTTCCTCATAGGCCTCGCGCAAGGCGGTTGCGGCGAAGCTGACATCACCCGAATCACGCGAACCACCGGGAAAGCTGATCTGGCCTTTGTGGTTGCGCAACAGTTCTGAGCGCCGTGTCAGCAGCAGATGCACGCCGTCGTCGCGCATGATCAGCGGCACCAGCACCGCGGCAGGACGCAAGCCCGCGACGACTTTATCGCTGAGCAGATGACCGAGCGTCAGCGGCAAGCGCAGATCGGCGACCGGCCGCGGCGATTCCGCAGTGCCGGCCAGCGCCGCCCGCAGTCGCTGCAGATCGGCATCCGCCGGTGCGCCGGCATCGGCCGCATTCATCCACGCAGCCCGCGCGCCAGGTCGGCGCAGATGTCTTCGACGTTCTCCAGGCCGACCGCAATGCGGATCAGGTTCTCCTTGATGCCCGCACGCGCGCGCGCTTCGACCGGCACGCGTCCGTGCGTGGTCGTCGCCGGGTGCGTGATGGTGGTGCGGGTGTCGCCCAGATTGGCGGTGATCGACAACATCCGGGTCGCATCGATCACGCGCCAGGCGGCTTCGCGTCCGCCCTCGACCTCGAACGAAACAATGCCGCCGTACGCCACCGGCGCATCCGGCCCATCGCCGAGCCGGCCATGCTGGGCCTGCGCCAGCGCATGTTGCGGGTGATCCGGCAGCCCCGGGTAATAGACGTGTTCGACGCCGGGCTGCTCGCACAGCCACAGTGCCAGCCGATGTGCCGACTCGCAGTGGGCACGCATGCGCAGACTCAAAGTCTCCAGGCCTTTCAGAAACACCCAGGCATTGAACGGACTCATGCTGGGGCCGGCCGTGCGCATGAAGCCGAACACGTCTTTGCCGACCCGCTCGGAATCGCCAATCACAGCACCGCCCATGCAGCGTCCCTGCCCGTCGAGATACTTGGTCGCCGAGTGGATGACGAGGTCGGCACCAAGCTTCAAGGGTTGTTGCAGTACCGGCGTCAAAAAGCAGTTATCGACGATCAGCAGCGCATGCGCCGCGTGCGCGACATCGGCGAGCGCGCGGATATCGGCGATGTCGGTCAGCGGATTGTTCGGCGTTTCGACGAACAGCAGCTTGGTGTTCGGCCGCAACGCCGCGCGCCAGGCCGCGATGTCTGCCGGCGCGACGAAGCTGGTCTCGACGCCGAAGCGCGACAGGATGTTGTTGCACAGGTTGATCGTGGTGCCGAACAGCGTCTGCGAGGCGACGATGTGATCGCCGGCGCGCAGCAGGGTCATGAACGTCGCCAGGATCGCCGACATGCCGCTGGCCGTGCCGATACAGCTGTCGCCGCCTTCCATCGCAGCGAGCCGCTGCTCGAACGCGCGCACGGTCGGATTGGTGAAGCGCGAGTAGACGTTGCCGGGCTCCTGCCCGGCGAACACGGCGGCGGCCTGCGCCGCGTTGTCGAACACGAACGACGACGTCAGATGAATCGCCGGCGAATGTTCGCGCTCGGCGCTGCGCGATTCGGCCGCACGCACGCCGAGCGTGGCAAAGCCCCAGTCTTTAGGTTCGTTCATACATCAGGCCAAGGCGTGCCGCCAAAACGGAAACCGCCAGTTTAACCAAACTGTGCCGTCGCAGCGGGAGACCGGGAACGACGGCAGCGATACCTTCGCATCGCCGCCCAATGCGAGTATCGACGCCGGCTCCGCCGAGGATTCCTCAGTAAACGCCGTTCAGATTGCCATAGGTGCCGCTTTGCGCATCATAGGCAGCGCCGATGTAGACCGGTTTGCCGCCGAGCTTCTGGAACCCGAACAGAAAGTCGTAGATCCGCGCAGCAGCGCTGAAATCGTAGCGCGTGCTGGCGTTCAGATGTAGGCCATTCTGGGTCTCGTAGACCTGATACACCAACGGCGAGTTGGCAAACGTATAGCGCTTGTAATGGGTGAAGTAGCCGAACATGCCGCTGTTCAGCGTACTGCCGCCCACGCCTGACTTGCTCAGCTGGTTGAGCCAGAAATTCTGGTTGTCGAGCGAGGCGATGACATTGCCGATGGCCAGAGCATTGACGGTAAACGTGCCACCGCCCGTCTCGAAAGCAGTGCCGTACGGCATCGTGCCGTCGCCGGACACCGTCGGATACGGACAGGCCGGCTGATTAGGCGCAACCGGGTCGGCCGGGTTGTATGGATTGCAATTGGTGAAGAACGGCTGCCCATTCGAATTCGGCGTGGGCGCATCGTAGCCGACGAAAATCGCCAGCGGCGCAGTCGAGCCGCTTGAGGGACATTGCTCGCGACCTTGGGTGCCCGCATAGATATTGTCCGCCATCGAGGCCACCGATACCGAGAATGCCGCGACCGAGGCCAGTTCCGGATACGCGGAATTGCCGACGTTGCACATGATGCGCGTCGCCATGACGCCGCCGTTCGACACGCCGGCGATATAGACCCGTGAGGTATCGACCCGCGTTCCTTCCTGTTGCTTGATTGTCGCGATCAGGCGATCGATGAAACCGACATCGTCGCGTTTCTGCTCGTCGGGGTTCGGCGTGCCCAGTTGGCCTGGAGACGGATTGCGGCCATCTTCCCAACTACGTCCACCGCCATTGAAGTCGAAGACGCCGTCCGGATAAACCACATAGAACGGCTTGGCGCCCGTGGGTGCGGAAAAGTTCTCCGTGTCTGGCAAGCAACTATCGCCGCTGCCATCGGTGCTGACGAAACCGGTCGCCGAGGTGCCGCCCAGTCCAAACTGTGCGCTGCCGAGCGCACTCTGCTGGCAAGTTGCTGTGTTCTTCAGCCAAGGGATCGGATCGCTCGCGCTACGTCCATCGGCGAGTTGCGCGAACGGCACCTGCTCGAACAGTAGATCGCCCGATTGCGTGCCGCCATGCAGATCGACCAGCACTGGATAAGCCGCATTCGCAGCGATACTGGCGGGCTTGTAGACATACGCGAGTCGTGCGAAATGGTTGCCGGCAACAAGGCGTGTTTCGGTGAAGGCGTATTGATAAACCGTTCCCGCGTCAGCAGGCGGCCAGTTGTCACGGCACCAGGCGGCGGTATTGTTGGTGGCCGTCGGGCAATCGCCCACTGAAATCGGCAAGGCGCTGACAAATGCAAAGCTCGACGAGGCCGGTTGCAACGCGCCCTGGCCATTGTCGGAATGCTGACTGCCGCCGCAGGCAGCCAGCACGGCGGCCAGCACAAATACCGATAAGTGCTTCATGTTTGGTTCTCGGGCGATCCATCGCCTTGGTTGCGCGACAGCTGCCGATTCGACCGGAAACGACTGCCCGAGTTCCTTCCGCCTCGGACGATACGAGTCCGGACCCTGCTGTCGAAGAGTTTGCGATCGGAGTCGAGTAGCAGTGCGCGTGACTCACTGCGCAAGCCGGTTACAAATCGATCGGTGCGGTCAATCCCGCCTGTCGTCCACCTGTGCAATACGGTTGCGCAGCATCTCCCTTGCTGCGCGTGGAACTAGTGCGAGCTGACCCCGTTGGAATGGGACCGCATGGCGCTCAGTGCGCGTTCGGTGCTGTCGCGATCCTGTTCACTGACGCAGACCTCTTGTCGGCGCAAATGGGAGCCCGTCTCAAGCTCGGTATCGCATACAACGTCCGGGCCCTTTGGGTTCTCATCGGCGCTCACGACCTGGTCCACCTTGGCCGGCTGAGGCGTCGGCTGGTTAGGTGTGACAGCGCAGCCGCCCAGAAAGGTCATCGCACAGATGGCCGTAAACAGAAAAATGTGCCTTGCGATACTCATTGCATCCCCGTAATCGTTCTGACCGTTAATAAAATCGTACCACGAGAGCTTAGCGGGCATTATGCAATTCGATCACCACGTTGCCGGCGCGCACCCGTCGTGCTTCCTTTGCCGCGTCCGAGCGGAACAGTTCGAGTTGATTGAGATAGTCGGCGTTGATGTCCTGGGTGACATATTCGCCGGTGAACACCGAGCAATCGAAGCGCTGGATCTTCGAGTGCTTGTGGCGCACGGCGTCGATCAGGTCTTCGAGATCCTGGAAGATCAGACGGTCGGCACCGAGCAGCGTGCACAGTTCCTCGACGCTGCGGCCATGCGCGACGAGTTCTGTAGTGGTCGGCATGTCGATGCCGTAGACGTTGGGGAAACGCACCGGTGGCGCAGCGGATGCGAAGTAGACTTTCTTCGCACCGGCATCGCGTGCCATCTGGATGATTTCCTGGCTGGTGGTGCCGCGGACGATGGAATCGTCCACCAGCAGCACGTTCTTGCCGGAAAATTCGAGATCGATCGGATTCAGCTTCTGGCGCACGCTTTTCTTGCGCTGCGCCTGGCCGGGCATGATGAAGGTGCGGCCGATGTAGCGATTCTTGACGAAGCCTTCGCGGTATTTGAGCCCGAGCTTGATCGCCATTTCGACGCCAGCAACTCTGCTCGTATCGGGAATCGGAATGACCACGTCGATATCGTGATCCGGCCATTCGCGCAGGATTTTTTCGGCCAGCTTCTCGCCCATGCGCAGACGCGCTTTATAGACGTAGATGCCGTCCATCACCGAGTCCGGACGTGCCAGGTAGACATGCTCGAAAATGCACGGCGAGTAGATCGGATTGAGCGCGCACTGGCGCTTGTAGAGCTTGCCGTCGAGGGTGACGTAAACCGCCTCGCCCGGCGCGACATCGCCGATCAGTTCGAAACCGGCGGCGTCGAGCGCGACCGATTCGGAGGCGATCATATAGTCGGTGCCGTAGGGCCCTTCGCGGCGTCCGTAAACCACCGGGCGGATACCGAACGGATCGCGGAAGCCGACGATGCCGTAGCCGCTGATCATCGCTACACAGGCATAAGCGCCGCGAGCGCGCACATGGACGCGGGCGACGGCGTCGAAGATGTCATCCGGCGTTACCCGCAAAGCGCCGCCCATCATCAGTTCGTGCGCGAAGACGTTGAGCAGCACCTCCGAATCGGAATCGGTATTCAGGTGGCGCCGGTCTTCGACGAACAGCTCGTGCTTGAGCTGCTCGGTGTTGGTCAGATTGCCGTTGTGCGAAAGACAAATTCCGAACGGCGTATTGGTATAGAACGGCTGCGCTTCGGCCGACGTGAACGCGCCGGCGGTGGGATAGCGCACATGGCCGACGCCCATGTTGCCGCGCAGACGAATCATGTATTCGTCCTTGATGAAGACATCGCGCACCAGGCCGTTGTCCTTACGCAGGAACAAGCGGTCGCCATCGCTGGTGATGATGCCGGCGGCGTCCTGGCCGCGGTGCTGCAACATCGTCAGGGCATCGTAGATTTCCTGATTAACCGGTGTTTTCGCAACGAGCCCGACGATACCGCACATGACTAATGCTCCGAATTGGAAACCGTGATGTCGCCGGGTTTACGTTCGCCATCTTTACCGTTGCCGTCTTTATTGTTGCCATCTTTACTATTGATGGGCTGCAAATATGTGAGCCAGCCGTGCGGAATCAAGGTCTGCAGCGAATTCGCGGCGGGCTGCAGTTCCGGCGCCAGCCGCGATTGCTGCCACCAGTTCTCCTGATGCAGCGAGGTAATGCCCGCAAGCATCACGCAAGCGACCACCAGCAGTGCGCCGCGCAGCAGGCCGAAGCCCGAGCCCAGCATGCGGTCCACCGGGCTTAAGCCGGCGCTGCGAATCAGGATTCCGACCAGATAGGTCAGCAGCGCGCCGACGATGAGCACGCCGAAA
This sequence comes from Nevskia sp., assembly GCA_028291645.1. GTDB lineage: Bacteria > Pseudomonadota > Gammaproteobacteria > Nevskiales > Nevskiaceae > Nevskia. Next base: position 1,496 of record JAQGNU010000173.1, on the reverse strand, counting down.
AACACCAGCGCGTAGCCGATCGCGGTGCGGGCCGCCTGCGCGTGGATAGTTGCCTGCAGCCGTTCGGCCAGCAGCGGGCCGTAACGCAAGCTCAGCACGAACGCGAGAATCCAGGTGGCCAGGCTTAAAGCTTCGCGCACGAAGCCGCGGAATACGCCGATCAGGATTGAGAGCAGCACAACGCCAAGGAATACCAAGTCGAGCCAAGCCATGCCTGTGCGTCCGTCTACAGGTTGCGGAATTGTAACATCGACCGGCTTTCGATCGCGGTGCATTGCGAACGGTTAAGTCGCTGCTGCACGAGAACTTTGAGTTTATCCCGGCGTCCCAGCAACAGCATGCCAGCGGCATGCGGCACAGCGTAAACTGCCTGCATTCCGCATCGACGTTCCCATGTTCAAACAGAAGCTGATCTTCGGTCTGGCGTTCGCCCTGGTGGCAGTGCCCGGGCTTGCGCAAGTCAAGCAGAGCGACATCGATCTGCCGCAATTGGGCAATCCCGCCGACTTGTCGCTGTCGCCGGCCGAGGAAGCCAAACTCGGCGCCGAAGTGGTCGCCGAAATGTACCAGTACGACTACATCGTCGACGATCCCGAGATCACCGAATATCTGTCGACAGTCGGCTGGAAACTGGCCGCGGCCGACGTTTCCACGCCGAATCCGCCGCAATTCAACTTCTACCTGATCGCCGACAACCGCATCAACGCGTTCGCGCTGCCGGGTGGCCATATCGGCTTCAATGCCGGCACCGTCATCGCCGCCGACAACGAGAGCGAACTGGCCGGCGTGCTCGGCCACGAGGAATCGCACGTCACCCAGCGGCATATGGCGCGTCAGGCCGGCGACACCAAGGTCGCCGACATCGCCACCTGGATCGGCGTGCTGGCAGCGATCATCGCCGGTTCCGGCAACCCTAATGTCATTCTCGGCGCGCTCGGCGTCGGCCAGGGCATCAACTATCAGCGGCAGGTCAGCTACACGCGCGGCAATGAATTGGAAGCGGACCGCTTCGGTATCCGCAAGCTGGCGGCGGCAGGCTACGATCCGATGGGCATGGCGACGTTCTTCGGCCGGCTGGAGCAGGAGACACGCCTTTACGGTAGCCATCTGCCGGAAATTCTGCTGACCCATCCGGTCAATACCACGCGTATCGCCGAAGCCACCGAGCGCGCTGCGCAGTACGGCCCGCGCAAGGTCAAGGATTCGACCGAATTCACCTTGATGAAAGTGCGTACGCAGGTGTTGGCAGCGGACTCGCCGAACGATGCGCAAGGTCACTTCTACGGCGAAATCGGCGCCGGCCACGACACCCCCGAAAATCACTACGGCTACGCGATGTCGCTGGGCGAACTGGGCGAGAACGAGGCTGGGCTGAAAGCCCTGAAGCCGGCACTGGATGCCTATCCGAAACAGGTCAATGTCCTGCTGTTGCAGGGCAATCTGCTGGTCGGTGTCGGCAAGACCAAGGAGGCGATGGATGTCTTCAACCGTACCCT
>JAQGNU010000013.1 GCA_028291645.1 Nevskia sp. | reverse complement strand
GAGTGAGAGAAGACAAATCAGGATCAACGAAGGTACTGATACTGCTCATAGTGGGATTATGATGAAATTAGATGAGGGGATATGCAATACCAGTACGGAATGCATCAGGTCGATCAAATGCGGCACGATCTTGTTCAGCCCGTGATGTCCCGGCTTGAACGGCTCACATTGTGATGTCAACTCCACGCCGATGCGCGGGGTATCGTCGATCATCAACAGGTCGACAGGAAGATTCACCACGAGGCCGCCATCCATGAGCACCGCGCTCCCGATCAGGACTGGCGCAAACACAATCGGGATTGACGCGGACGCGCGGCCGGCGAGAGCAACGGGTATGGCTGGCGTCAACTGCCGGTCAAACCGATACGGCACTTCGCTCGATACGTCGGACGCCATGATGGTCAGGTCGATTTCGAGATCCGCGAACGTCTTCCCGCCTGTCTGCGAGGTCATGAACTTAAGCAGCGCATCGCCCGAGCAATAGCCTTTGCCGGCAAGGATGGACCACGGCGAAACGGCCATCAACGGCGCCCAGTCCATTTCCATCACCAGCGCGCGCAACGCCGCCGCTTTCAGACCGCAAGCATACAGACCGGCACACAGGGCACCTCCCGACGTGCCGGCGAGCTCAACGATTTCATACCCGGCGGCTTCGATCGCGGCGAGAGCCCCAACGTGCGCAGGGGCCTTCGTGCCGGATCCGCTCAGGGCGACGCGGATCTTGGGTTTCATTGCGCGTTCGCCACAGCTTCAGCCAGCGCCAGTTGGGCCGCCGAGATCAGGATTTCGGCGGTAGCCTTTTGCTGCTTGGTCATGGTCGTGGACGAATCGACCGCCTTCACCAGTGCCGGAACCCCTAGATTCAGAGCGTCTTGCACGCTTGCCAGGTTGAACGTGGGCGCTCCTGCGGGCGCAGCCATATAAGCGGCGGCCGCTGAGCACGCTTCGGCGGTGTACTTCGATGCCGTTGCGACGTAGCCGAGCGCGGTATCGTTCAGTTGCGATTGCGCCGATGACAGAGACAGCAAGAACGGCTGCACGACGCCGCATTGCTGGTTGACCTTCTTCACCAGCGCAGCAATCTTGGCGGTTGCGATTTGTTCCGGCGTCAGCGCGGGCAGTGTCGCGACTACGCCGCCCGTAGCCGGAGTGGTCGTTGCTGGCGCCGTGGCGCACGCGCCGAGCATGAGCGTGACGAAGCACGCCAGGATAATGGCGATTGATTTCATGATGGATTCCTAGTGGAGAATTTTGGCGGCCGAGATAGCCGTGTTCGAGACCGCGGCGGCGACGTCCGAAGCGACAGACCCCGCGATGGCCTGGCCCTTGAATGCTTCGACTTGTGATTCGTTCAACGTGATGGTGTAGTTTTCCCCAACCTTCGTGAAAGAGGCGCTGACAGCGGACGCCTCTTTCCCGGATTCGACGGTAAGCGTGCAGCACCCGGTCACGACGCCATCAGCATTGACCAGCGGCGCGATCTTGTAGATGTCGACGCCGGCATACCACGTCGACGCGCAGCCCGACAGCGCGACTACCGAAAGGCAAAGCAGAGCGCGAATCATGCGGCGGGCGGCGCAGGCGGTTGCGTCGGAGGGGTGGCCGCGCCGGTATCAGCGGGCTTCGATGCGATCGCATGGATTGCGCCGAGTGCAGCCAATGCCGCAGTGATCGCGCCAATGAAGCCGTCGACCGGCGTGCGGCCGAAGAACGCGAATACCCCCCAAGCAAGCATGAGTGCGGCGTAACAGGCTACTTTCAGATAGATGTTCATAGATGCTCCGAGTTAGGAATCAGCCAGCGGCCGATGCTTGATTTTTTCGGACCAGTGCGGCGCGTCCGAGGTGACTTCGACGTTGAAGCTCTTGAAATTCCCGAGATGACCGAATAGCAAGTGGCAATTCGCACCGCCTTTATTGGCCTCGCAGAGAGTTACGAGATTCGCCGGATCGAGCTCCAGGTCAGGATGCAAATGAAACGGCCGGATGTGATGCACTTCCAGCTTTACCGATCCACCGCAGACCTCGCAGACCGGGTGTAGCGCGAGATGTTGCTTGCGCACCGTAGGCCAATGACCCGAGCGCGCAGTGCCGAGCGGATGCTTGCCTTTAGCAGCATCGATGAGATGTTTGATTGCTGGCATGGCTCACCAAAAGAAAAAGCCACCCGAAGGTGGCTTAGTTGAGTGGTTAGAAGATCAGCGCTGCACGCAGGTGATCTGCATCGATCTCGTATCGGTTCTGCCTTGATTGGTGGCGAACATGAATTTCACGTTGTAAGTCGAGCCGATCACACCACCCGAGATCCACGCGACCAGCAAACTCGCCGGCACATTGCTCGAATTGGTATTGATGCTGCTGCTCAAGACAGTCAGGCCCGTGTCCGCAGTGACCGTCAGGGACGTGACCAATTCGCCGGCTGCGAGCCACGGAACCATAAGTTGCTGCGGTGACGGAGAGAGATCGAATCCGTAGTCAAGATCGGCGCTCGGGTCCTTATTGATACCGGGGATCGTTACCGGATAGGCCATGCAAACTCCTAGGCTGCTACTTTGATGATCCGGGTTTCAGCGGACACCGATATAACGCGCGTTTCCGCTGGCACGCTGAAGACTCGAGTCTCAGATCCAACGGCGAGCGTTACCGCCTGCACGAATGGCGAATGGACGTTTCCAGTTGCCGTCGAGATATTGGGCTTCTGGATACTCGCCGCGGCACCACTGATCCCGCTCCCAATGACAACGCCGGCCCCTATCGATGCGTTCGGCTGTTGAGCACTGCCGGCGTTACCACCTGTCCAAATTCCACCCGACGCCGAACCGCTATTTGCTGCTTGAATTGACGCGCCAACACCAGAAATCGCCGTGGTCGCGGAAACATTGCTGATGCTTCGGTTTTGAGTCGATACCGCGGAGCCCGACACCAGAACGAGCCCTGAGGAAGAGGCTGCATTCTTGCTCTGAGCCGATGCGCCGGCGCCAGAGATTGCGACGCTGCCGGAAGCGGCCGAAGTATTGGGTTGCTGCGTACTCGCCGCGCTGCCCTGCGCGACGTTGCCGATCGCACCAGCTGCGTTCGATACATTTGGCGCTTGAGTGCTCGCCGAGGTGCCGGCGATGCCAATCGAGCCGGACGCCGCACTCACGCCCGGTTGCTGCGTCGATGCGCTTGATCCGGACACCAGCACGAGGCCGGTCGCCGAATCTGAGTTAGCCGCCTGAAGCGAAGACGCGACGCCACTGATGCCGATAGCGCCGCTCGCCGCAGCAACGTTCTTTGCCTGCGTGGATGCAGACGCTCCAGATATGGCGCTTGCCCCACTGGCTGAACTGACGTTCTTCGCCTGCGTACTTGAGCTAGTACCGGCCAGTGATACAGCACCAGCCGCAGAAGCCGCGTTTTTAGCCTGAGTCGATGCAGCGGCGCCGGCCAGCGAAATCGAGCCCGAGGCCGAAGCGGTATTTGCCGCCTGTACTGATGCCGACGATCCTGATGCCGCAACCAAATAAGACGCCGCGGCAACCGCAACATTGGAAAATCCCGTTGCAATAACTGCCGCCAGCGTCACCGCAATCGTCAGCGTCTGCCCCGCCGAGTTCGCGGAGTAAGTCAGCGTGGTGACGTAGTCTTGCGATCCCCCGTTGCCCGTGGAGGCTTGGGACTGGGTAACTGGTGCCGCCGATCCATCCGAAAGCGTTGCTACCAACTGGGGAGAGCCGCTAAAGGTCCGCCAATAGATAACCGCTGTGCGGATTTTTACGTCAGCAGGTAACGTGAACTGAATGCCCGTGCCAACGGTTGATGTCGCGCCAGCATTGGCAAAAATACCGCTGGTTACTGCGGTCCCGCTGGCCGTGGGCGTTCCATCCGTCCAGGTGAGTCCGATGTTGCCGTTGGTGTAAACATCCTGCGAAGCCGTCCCGACGATCGCGGGCAATCCAATGGTCGATCCGCCGCCGCTTTTCCGATTAGGCGTCCAGCTCGCTGGGAACTCAATCCAGTCGGTTTGCGCGGGCGAGCTGAGATTGAATGTCGCCGCACTAAGGGCAGTCGAACCGGATAGGCTCCCCACTGTTGCCTCCGATTACGAGATCAGTTGGCGTTCGTGTACGTTGCCGACGAGACGCTCACCGTTTGGCCGGTCGCGATGCTGGTCGTGCCAGTCAAGTTCAGATCGGAGCCAGAGGTGCCGATCGACCCGTCGATGAGCGCCGTACCGCCAGCGGTCGTGAGTCGATACCACGTGGCCGCAGTACCTGCGCCAGCGCCTGCCGTACCGGTGCCGTTCGTGATGGCGTTCAGAGTCAACACGCCAGCCGCTGCGCCGGGCGCGAACGTCGCATTGCAGGTAAGCGTAGCGAGCAACACCTGGGCGCCGATGGCCGTGTCCGGGTTCGTGGCCTGCGTACCGCTATAGATCAGCAGCAGCGCCGATGCGCCAGCGGCTGTCGTGATGGCATTTTGCTGAGCGTTCTTCAGTGCGGCGCTGTACTTCAGGTTCGATGCCATGTGCGATTCCCGTAGGCGTAAAAATGCCGCTCAAGGCGGCCGGAGTAAATCTGGAATAATTTGTAGCGGATTTTTCGTTACGTAACGACTGGTTCGTCTGGCATCACACCGGATTCCATGGCTTGGCAGAGGCGCGCGGCGCGCTGCCCCACTTGTCCATGCCACGCACTGGCTTTCATGCCAGCGGCTGCGACTGCATACGCTCCGCGCCGCATTGCGCCGAGCGTGTTATGGAATGTCATCAGCGTGCCGATGCCAAGGTTGAAGCACATGTTTGCGACGACGCGTTGGCGCACCTCATCGAGGCCGCGCCACCACGGCAGAGAGTGGTCCAGCTGGGCGAATGTGTTGGCGAGGTCAGAATTCAGCAGCTGGTCGACCTGCGCATCTGACAGCGGATAGACCCATCCGGCAGGCAGCGGAGACGCGCGCAAGTTTCTCCCTACGCCGGTCGACGGAATGCCCTTGGTATCGTAGTAGAGGACATAACGCACGCCCTCGTCGCGGCGCAGCTCGGCGGCCATCAGAATGAGATCCATGATCAGCCGCCTTGATAAAGCTTGTATGCCCCGACCGCCCACTTGGTCCAGTCAGGAAGCGTGTGGTAGATCGCGTAATGGATAGCGATATAGCCGAGCGTCAATGCGACGAACTTCTTCGAGAAGATCTGCTTGACCGTCCATTCCCATCCGCGGGCCAGCCGACAGAAAAACAGCGTTGCGTTCTTGGCCCCGTCCCACATTTCGACGATGCC
>JAQGNU010000111.1 GCA_028291645.1 Nevskia sp. | reverse complement strand
CCCGCACCATTCGACACCGGCTTATCCATGCGGCGGCGCGCCTTGCTCCAGCACGCTCAGCTTGGCGCCGATGTAATCTTTCTCGGCGACGTACAACAGATCGGCCAGCTTGCGCAGCAACTGCTCTTCGTATTTATCCAGGCGCCCATCGGCATAGGCGACCTCCCACAACATCTCCATCAGGCGACGCTTGCCGGGCGCATCGAGTTCGGCATTGAGCGTCTTCAAGTAGTCGTACAGCGAGACCGCCGTGCCGACCTCGGCTTCGGCCTGCTGCATCAGCGCTTCCGCCGCAGCCGGCGGCAGGCCGTAACGCTGCGCCAGCATTGCGCCGACGCGGGCCCGCTCGACTGCGGCGATCTCGAAATCGGCGCGCGCCAATTCCAGCAGCAGCAGCGCCGTCGACAGTTGCTCCGAAGGTGCTGCCCGCCCGCTGGCAGCGTCCCCGCTCAATAAGCTCCGCAGGCGATCAAACATCATTCGAAAATTATAGAAGGAAGCGCCGAAGCGCAGATCGCAGACATTCAACGCCAGCAGCGGCGCATGTCCGCGCGCACAGCATATCAAGGCGTTGCCGCGCCACGCAGCCGCGCTAGCGTAAAAACGGCAGCACCACGTCCTGCAGCTCGGTCAGACGACCGTTGAAGAAATGTCCGGCGCCGTCGAACTCCTGCAGACGCGGCGGCGGCGCGTAGGCTGCGAGCGCCGCCTGGGTCGACGCGAAGTCGACCACGTCGTCGTCGTGGCTATGCACCGCCAGCCAGGGACAGCCCGGATGCGGCGGCGGCGCGCTGCTGTTGACGTAGCGTCCGAACGGGATGGCGATGCTGACCAGACGCTGCGGTCGTGCCTGCGCCGCCGCATTCAGCGCGACGTAAGCGCCGAACGAGAAGCCGGCCAGCGTCAGAGGCAAGGGCCCGGCTTGCGCGGACGCCGCCAGCACCGGGTCGAGCTGGGCACGCAACCAGGCGACGACCGCCAGCGCGTCGTCGGTTTCACCGCGCGTCTCGTCATACAAGCCGGTGCTTTTGCCGACACCGCGGAAATTGAAGCGCGCGGTGGCGAAACCCGCTTTCAGTGCGCACGACGCCAGCGTGTACACCACCTTGTTGGTCATCGCGCCGCCAAACAGCGGATGCGGATGACAGACGACGCAGAAACCACGCAGATCCTCCTTCGGCATCGCCACCAGAGTCTCGAGCCGGCCGGCTGGTCCCTGGATGAAAACTTCGGCGCTATGGCCCGCCGCGGGCAATTCGGAAGAGCCTTGGTTCATGCGCGCAGTTTATTGAGGTGGCCTTCAAATTGTCGAACGAGCGACGATGCTTCCCGGCGCCACTGTGCTTGAACCAGAGTGCGGTGGCCACCTCAATAACACAGAGCACTGGTTTATTCGCACGCCGCTTGCCAGTGCGCGCGCAAGCCTCCTATAGTTTCTGCCGTACGCAGGCTCGCGGCACAGGAGCACAAGGGCTGCAAGCAGGGAGAGACTGCAGCTTGGCGATACGGGCAGAGCTACGGCAGCGAGCGGCCGCAGCCCTAAAGCCTTGCGGATACAGCGGTGGCGGAGAATCTGTAAAACTGGTGGCCCTAGGCCACGTCGCGGGAAGCCTAGCCGCTTCTCACTTTCATCATTGACGAGATCGATCGCCATCGCCATGCCGCGCCTGCCCAGTTTCGTCCGCCCACTGATCGATCGGTTATTCAGCGTCGACCTGCGCACGCTGGCACTGTTCCGCGCACTGCTCGGTGCGGTGGTGTTCGTCGACCTATGCAATCGCGCGCTCGATCTGCGCACCTTCTACACCGATCTCGGCGTGATGCCGCGCGACTGGATGCTGCAGCTCAACGGCCTGTGGCGCATCAGCCTGTATTCGGCCAACGGCGAAACCTGGTTCGTCAGCCTGCTGTTCGTCGTCGAAATGCTGGCGGCACTGGCGCTACTGCTGGGCTGGCGCACGCGCATCGCCACGGTGCTGCTGTTCGTGCTGCACGGCTCGCTGCTGAACCGCGACCAGATGGTGCTGCTCGGCGCCGACATCCTGCTCGAATGCCTGCTGTTCTGGAGCATGTTCCTGCCGCTGGCGGCGCGCTGGAGCGTCGATGCGACGCTGGCCGATCCGAAACCTGCCTTGCGCAATCCGCATCTGTCCTGCGCCAGCGCCGGCCTGCTGCTGCAGGTGATGTCGGTGTACTTCTTCAGCGCGCTGCTGAAGTACGGCCGCGAGTGGTGGCCGGATGGCACCGCGGTCGATCTCGCGCTGCAGATCGACGGTTATGCAACACCGATCGGCGTGTGGCTGCGCGGCTTCTATCCGTTGACGCACTGGCTGACGTATTTCGTCTGGCTGCTAGAACTGCTCGGCCCGATCGCGGTGTTCTTCCCGTTCTTCAACAAGCAACTGCGTTTCGGCACCATGCTGTTGCTGATGGTGATGCACATCGGCTTCCTGCTGTGCCTATCGCTGGGGCCGTTCCCGTTCGCCAGCCTAACTTCGCTGACGGTGCTCATCGGCGGCTGGGTCTGGGATGCGCTCGACCGCCGCAAGCAGCGGCGCGAAGACGCACGCGGCAAGCAGCCGCTGCGCATCTACTACGATCGCGACTGCGGCTTCTGCCTGAAGTCCTGCCTGCTGTACCAGACCTTCCTGATCCTGCCGCGCGTGCAGATCGCACCGGCGCAGGACACGCCGCGCGCGAAAGCGCTGCTGGAGGCGAACTATTCCTGGGTGGTGATCGACCACGACGATCGCGCCTACCTGAAGTGGCCAGCATTCGTGCAATTGCTGAAGCGCTCGCCGCTGTTTTTCTGGCTCGGCTTCCTGCTGCAGGGCAGCTGGGCGGTGCCGCCCGGCAACTGGTGCTACGACTTCGTCGGCCGGCATCGCGGCGCTTTCGGCGCGGCCACCGGCGCACTGATGCCGTACCACCAGCGCCGCTTCGATACCGGCATCGTCGCGCAGGTGCTCGCCGGTATCGCGGTGGTCGCCGTGTTCACCTGGAACCTGTGCACCGCGCACCTGCTGATCCGGCCAATCTATGCGTTCCTGACACCACCGTTCCGTGTGCTGCGCCTCGATCAGCTGTGGGACATGTTCGCGCCGTTCCCGTCGAAGGAAGATGGCTGGTTCGTGATTCCGGGCGAGCTGCTGGATGGCACCCAGGTCGACGTCTATCACCCGGAGCGCGATGGCGTCAGCTACGACAAGCCGGAGTATGTCGTGCACGAATGGCCCAATATCCGCTGGCACAAATACATGGAGCGCATCTGGTCGGCCGAGTATTCGTCCAACCGGCTCTATTACGGGCGCTACCTGTGCCGCAGCTGGAACGCGAGCCATGCCGGCGCCAAGCAGCTGAAGACCTTCCGCATCGTTTACATGCTGGAACTGTCGGTGCCGCACGGCGAGACGCCGCACGTCGAGCAGCGCGTGCTGTGGAACCACGAGTGCTTCGACGCGCGGCTGCTCGGCGGATCGACCGGGCACTGATCCGCTGAAAGCCACGCTGATCGACATCGGCGCCAACCTCGCGCACGACAGCTTCGACGCCGATCGCGATGCGGTGCTGGCGCGCGCCTGGGACGCGGGGCTCGCAGCGATCGTCGTCACCGGTTCGGATGGCGTCAGCAATGAAGCCGCAGCGGCACTCGCGCTGCGCCATCCGGCACGCCTCTACGCGACTGCGGGACTGCATCCGCATCATGCCTCCGACTGGACTGCGGCACTCGGCCAGCGCATCGCTGAACTCGCCAAAACGCCGCAAGTGGTCGCGATCGGCGAATGCGGGCTCGACTATTTCCGCGACCTGTCACCGCGGCCGGCGCAGCAGGCTGCGTTCATCGCGCAACTGCAGCTGGCGATCACGGCCGGCAAGCCGCTGTTTCTACACCAGCGCGATGCGCATGCCGACTTCCTCGCGATCCTGCGCGAGCATCGCAGCGCGCTGGCCGACTGCGTGGTGCACTGCTTCACCGATACCGCTGCTGCGCTCGATGACTACCTGGCGCTCGACTGTTACATCGGCATCACCGGCTGGATCTGCGACGAACGTCGTGGCGCGCAGTTGCTCGATGCAGTGCGCCGCATTCCGGCGCAGCGGCTGCTGTTGGAAACCGATGCGCCGTACTTGCTGCCGCGCAGCTTGAAGCCGGCGCCGAAACATCGGCGCAACGAGCCGGCGTTTCTACCCTGGGTATTGCGCAGCGTCGCGCAGGCGCGCGGCGACGATGAAGCCGAGTTGGCGATGCAGACCGGCGCCAACGCCAGGCACTTCTTTCGGATTGATGTGCAGACCGGCAGAGCGAAGCTCTGAACTAGCCCACCAACCGCGCACGCCGCCGCGCCAGCGCCTTCGCCAGTTTCGACTCCGATTCCGGCCCGCGCCGCAGCGCATTCCACGACACCGCGACATAGCTGCTATCGACGATCGCGCCCATCGCGGCGATGTCCGGCTCGATCATCGTGTGCAGCTTGACCAGGTTGTAGCAGGGCACGCGCGGATAGACGTGATGGCCGATGTGATAGTTGATGTTGTTCCAGAAGAAGCTGTGCACCGGATTCGAGATGACGGTGCGCGTGCCGGTCAGCTTGCCCTGCGCCCACGGCGTTTCGTAGTGCTCGGCGATGAAGCGCACCGAATTGAAGATCGAGAAGAAGAACACCGGGATCAGCCAGAGTTCCAGCACCTGGGCGACTACGCCATGCGCCTGCGCCCACAGAATCAGCGCCAGGTAGCACAGCGTTTTCACCAGCGTCTCGAATACATGGATCGCCCAGTCGCGCCGGCCGAAGTATTTGATCGGATACAGCAGATTGAAATGCAGAAAGCTGAGCACCGCGCCGGCGACGAAGTACAGATAGAACACGATGAAATCGGCGATGCCGCGCTTGCCCATCGTGAACGCGTCCGGATCCTGCGCCGAACGGTTGTAGCGGTGATGCTCGAGATGATCTTCCTTGAACGACACGAACGAGGCCATCAAGGGAATCATGGTAACGATGCCGAACGCCCAGTTCTGCCACTTGCGTTTGAACAGCGTGTCATGCGTGGCTTCGTGCATGAAGGTGACCATGCTCATCCACAGATAACCGAGCGCGACATAGGCGATCCAGTCGATCAACTGCGATTGGGTGAACCAGGACCAGGCCGCCAGCGCCATCATGAGGCCGACGAACAACAGGATCTTGGCGGACGTCGAGAACGGTCGGAACTGCATCAACGGCAACAAATCCGCGCGCGCCAATTCGGGGCGGTGGGGCGACATGGTGGAGAACTCTTGGGGGAAATTAAACAATGAGCTGCGGCTACGCTTGGAGCTCGCTGCTTGCTGCACATTGCGGGCCAACGGAGTCGTACATGCCTTCCGCGTACATCGAAGGCCATGCCGATTAAGCGCGATTGCAGGCGGCACTGTCAACCAAACGCGTCAATTTCAGGCATCCGCGCACGCGGTTGACAACGCTGCTTTACATACCGCAACCCGATCGCGCGGTTCGCAGCCGACGACCGGACCGCACGCGGGGGCGCTAAACTTGGCGCCTTACGAAGCCATCTCCTCCATGATCCGCCGCCTGCTGCTGACACATTTGCTAGGCCTGGGCCTGCTGCTGACGCTCGCCGCTTGCAGCCAAACTCCGACCGTAGTGGCGCCGGCGCCGGTTGCGCGCGCGCCGCGCGTAGCACTCGTTCTGGGTGGCGGTGCCGCCCGCGGCTTCGCCCATGTCGGCGTGATCAAGATGCTGGAATCGCAGGGCATCGTGCCGGATCTGATCGTCGGCACCAGCGCTGGCAGTGTCGTCGGCGCGCTGTACGCCTCCGGCCTCAACGGCTTCCAGCTGCAGGAGATGACCTTCGATCTCGACCGCAAGGCGTTTGCCGACTGGCATTGGTTCGGGCGTGGCCTGCTGCGCGGACAGGCCTTGCAGGACTACGTCGACAAGAGTGTCGGCAACGTACCGATCGAGCAATTGAAAAAGCCCTTTGCCTGTGTCGCCGCCAGGCTGCGTACCGGCGAACCGGTGTTGTTTACCAAGGGCGATGTCGGCATGGCGGTGCGCGCCTCGTCGGCAATCCCCGGCATCTTCGAACCAGCGCTGATCGACGGCGAAGCGTATGTCGACGGCGGCACCGTCAGTCCGGTGCCGATCCGCTTCGCGCAGGCGCTCGGTGCGGAAGTGGTGATTGCGGTGAACGTCTCCGCCTCGCTCGAAGAACAGCGCGACGACAGCACGCTGAAAAGCGTCCTCAAGACCTTCAACATCATGGGGCATGCGCTCAGCGCCGCCGAGCTGCCGCTGGCCGACGTCGTCATCACCCCGGATGTCCGCAACGTCGGCGCCGCCGATTTCGACAGCAAGCAGCGCTCGATACTCGAAGGCGAACGCGCCGCGCTGGCAGCCGTGCCGCAGATCAAGGCCGCGATTGCGGCGAAAACCGTGATGAGCAATCGATGATCCCTCAAGCATCCGCGTGCAGGCAGGATTGAGCTAGGCTGCTGACTCGCCACCCGCTCGTTCGCGTTCCATGTCGCGCAAACCCACGCCGAAGACTGCAGCCCATCTCCGCGGCGGCGTGTTGCGCTTGTTGTCGCTGAACATTCAGGTCGGGCTCAATTCATCGCGTTACCGGCATTACCTGACGCAGGCCTGGCGCCATGTGCTGCCTTCGCGCGGCGTGCGCGCCACGCTCGATGCGATCGCGCAACTGGCGCAGGACTACGACCTGGTCGCACTACAGGAAGCCGATGCCGGCAGTTTGCGCACCGCCCAGTTGAACCAGGTTCGCTATCTCGCCGCGCACGCCGGTCTCAGGCATTGGCACGCCGCGGTGAACCGCGATCTCGGTCCGTTCGCGCAGCACTGCCTGGGTTGTCTGTCGCGCTTTCCTTTACAGCAATTGCGCTATCACACCTTGCCCGGCCGGCTGCCGGGACGCGGCGCGCTCGAAGCGCAGATCGTCAAAGCCGGCTACGAACCCTTGCGCGTATTCGTCGTACACCTGGCCTTGAGCCGCGGCGCACGTTTTCGCCAACTGGATTTTCTTGGCGCATTGATCGAAGACGCCGGCGATGCAGTGATCGTCGGCGATTTCAATTGCGCACCGGCGGAACTGGAAACGCATCCGGCGCTGCTGCGCGTCGGCCTGCGCGCGCTCAAGCTCGGCGCGACGTTCCCGAGCTGGCGGCCGCAACGCGCGATCGACCATCTGCTGGTGACCCAGGGCATCGACATCGTCGCCAGCCGCGTGCTCGATCTGCGGCTGTCGGATCACCTGCCGATTGCCGCGGAGATCCGCTTGCGGCCGACTGCATGAGCACGCCCCCGCGCAAACGCGTCGGGGGCGTGCGAGACAAGCACTCCTTACGCCCGCAAGCGTCTTAAGTAGTCCACGGTCAGCGTAGCAGCATCGACGGCGGTAGCAGCCTCGTAAGCTGTAGAACAGCTGCGGCAGCCGGCCCAGGCACTCGAACGGAAAGAACAGGGTCGAAAGGATCATCTCCGGATGAACACGTCTGCTCGGCGCAGGACTGCTTCTTGAGCGATTCAGTCATCCACAGCATCCGCGCCAGCGTCCTTGTACTCGGGCGGTAGTAGCCGCCCGACGACTCCGTGCCCGAGCAGGTAGTCCCACACGTCGTAGGTCAGGCGTGGCGCTGGTTGGACTCGTTCATAAGTCGGTAAGGAGTCGGGGGTTGTTTCAACGGCACAATCACTCACAGTGCTTCTGTGATCGGAGCCGTCGCAGGTGTTGGTTTTCACGTCGTTGTACAGTACGTGAGCGCCGGTCGCCGCGTAGTCGCCATAGATGGAACTGCTGCCCAAGGGTTCGAGCCCCATCGCCGCGAAGCAGCTCTCGGCTTTTTCGTGGTTCGGATCGGAAAGGCTGTAGTAGGCGTAATACCGGTGAATCGGCGTTGCGCCCTGGGGGCCATACTCGTTCGATCCCGACAAACTCGAAGGACACTGCTTCTTGCCGGATGCATCGCGGTCCTCAACGTTAGGCCCGGACAACATGATCAACCGATGGACTTTGACCTGCCGCGCGATATAGGCCATCAGCTTTGATCCGTTGGAATGACCGGCCAGCGTGACCTTTGCCCACGCGATGAAGGGCGGCCGATCGTAGTTGGCGGCCGAATCGCCGCCCGGCGCAAATTGCTGCCAGCCATCGTCCGGAAAGTTCTTGCTCAGGAATTTGAGCAGTTGGCGCAGGCGGTCTTGCAGCGGATCGGCATCGTTCAGCTTTGGAGTATCGATGCGCGGTTTACTGTTCGCATCGGCGTAAAGAATTGAAAACAGCGCGCTGGGGGTTCGAAAGAGTCCCTCGTACAACTGTGTGATACAGCCGTCGGTGACGACGGGGCCGATCACGTCCCAGTACTTACAGTTCGCGGAGTCGGCGGCGTGTTCATCCCAGTAATGCATCGCAACCACGTGATAGCCCAGTTCTGCGGCGCGCTCGGAAAACCTCTTGACGGTCTGCGGTAAGCCGCCGGCACCTGGCGCGAACACGAGCAGACGGCCATTCGGCGCGATCTTGTTGACGAAGACCTGATAGTAGGCAGGCTCCGCAGGCTTGTAGCCGGGGGCCGTGACGCCGAGATCGTCGGCGACGATTTTCGCCGAGATGAATGCGTTGCGCGAGCCTGCCGGCACGAAGAATTCCTTCTTCACACCAGTATCCGGTTGGAGATTGCAGGGGGTACCGTGACCGGAGATACGGACCGTCGAGCAGTCGTCGACGGCCCGGGCCGGCAGGCTGGATAGCGCGAGCAATGACAGGCCCAATCGCAACAGGGTTCGGGTCATCGCGCGCCCGCGGCTTCGCGTAGCGGTGCAGGGGCTCGGCGCGGCGAGGGCGAAAAGGCGAAGCGAATTAAGGCACGACATGGGGAAACTCCCGTTGCGTGGAACTATCTATTGATACAAACGGAAAAACCGGCCGAAAAGCGGTGCCAGCGGCTGGCCCGAAGCTGGCATCGATCCGTCTGCGGCCAATTGCCTTGAACACGTCCCCGCGCAGACGCGACGGGGCGTGCGATACAAGCACTCGTTACATTCGCGAGCGCCTCAGTAATCCACCGGCAGCGTCCTGGCAACCGCCGCAAGCGCGGCCTCGTAGCCGCTGTGGCTTTGATTTGTCACAACGAATCGCCGATGGGTTTGGTGGTGAAGTACGAGCATTACTGGAAGCCCGGCGGATCCGGCTGCGGGTTGAAGCCGCGGATCACGCCAGGATTGAGCAGCAGGCTCGCGCCGGTGGCGGTGTCGTAGACCTCGGCGCCGATGTGCACGCTGGCGCAGGAAGCGGCGGCGCGCACCGGATCGGGCGGAATGACCGGATCGGGCGGGATCAGCACCGTGGCGCGCACCAGGCTGGGTCCGAGGCGCGTGATATTGGTCGACGGCGGCGCGAGTGCCGGTCCTGCGACCAGCTTCGATTCGCCGGCGCCGATGTCGAACGCGCGCAGATCGCCGACCGGGTTGCCGTCCGCGTCGAAGAAACGCACCTGCACGTGGCAGGGATCAGGCGGGAATCTGCGGCCGACCGGACCAGCCAGATTGACCAGGCTCAGGCGCATGCCCTGACCCTGAATCAACGCGGACGGCACGAAGTCGATGCGCTCGTGCAGTGCTGCTGCGGCCTGCGCGGCGGGAATCGCAAGTGCGGCCGATCCTACGACCGCCAAGCTGGCGGCGAACAACGATTTGCGGTATTTCACGATGAAGTCCTCTTTTGCGCTTCCCTTGAGCGGCGGGAAAAGTCCGTGGCTGCGTTGGCCGCAGCCTTTGCTGTTGAGCAGGAACACCGAGAAAAGGGGCTCCTGTCTGTCCAGACGGATCGCCGAGGGAAAAAGCTCAGGCCGCGCTCGAAAGCGCGCGTGGAATGTGCGCCAGTTCAAAAATCCATCAACCAGCGAGAGCAGCGCAGCGGTTCGGTACAGCGGCGGCTGGCTGCTATTTCTTGTGCGCGAGATCGGCAAGCGCCTGGGTGCGTGTCGCCTGCAGCTGCTCGCAGTTGTCCTTCGCGGTCTTGCCGATCGGCTCGGCGCAAGCGCTCAAGCCGCGCTCCGCCAGCGATAGCGCCTCGACCGGGTCCTGCGCCTGCTGGCGGCTCTGCGCGAGGTTGCGCAGCGCGGTCACCTGCAGGTCGAAGTCGCCGCCGAGGCGTTCGTACATCGCGATGGATTCGCGCAGCAGGCTTTCTCCCTCCGCACTACGCCGCTGTTGCAAGCGGACCTGGCCCAGCTCGGACAGCGCCTGCGCCACCCATTGATGATCGCCGGAGAAGTTGGCGCGGTTGAGCGCCAGATTGCGTTCGGCGTAGACCGCTTGTGCAGGCAGATCGTGATCGTGTGCCGCGATCCGGAACAGCCCGACAAGACAGTGGCCGAGATTGGGCGAGTTCTTGCCGAGGTTGCGCTCGACCACGGTGACGCATTCATCGAAGTAGGGCTGCGCGTCGGCGTAGCGGTCCAGATGCAGCAGGGCGGTGCCCACGTTGCCAAGCGAGATCGCCAGACGCATTTCCTGCGGACCGGGCGAGCGCCGGTAGTAGTCCAGCGACTTGCGTACCAGTTCGGCCGCGTGGGCGTCGTCTCCCGCCGCGCTGTAGATCTGGGCGAGACCATTGCGCGCATTGCTCAGCGCATCGCCTTCAGTAGCGGCGTGCTGTTCGAGTATCGCCACGGCGCGCTCAAGATAGGGCCGGCCGGCCGGCGAATGGCCCAGATAGCTTTCGATTACGCCGAGATTGACCAGCGTGTTGGCGAGCGCGGGAGCATCCGCCGCGAGTGTCTGTTCGTGCAGCGGCAGTGCGCGCTGGAACAGCTCCTTGGCACCGGCCAGATCGCCCTGCCCGGCTTTGATCTCACCGAAATCGTCGAGCAGATCGCCCTGCAGACTCGGGTCGATCGTGAGTTCGGTATCGACGCGCTTGAGCGCATCGTCGAGCGCCTGCACCAGCGTGACGGGTGCACTGTCGGCGCGCCGCAGCGGGTCGGCATTCTGGAATATCGAGACGAAAAATTCCTTGGTGCGTTCAACCCGTTGGGCTTGCTCGCGCGCGGTCTGCGCCTCGCGTTGCGCGCGCTGCGCCTGCCACAGCGTACCCGCCAGACCGGCGACGACCGCCAGCGCCACCGCCGCGCCGGCGGCCGCGCCGAGGCGATGCCGCCGCAGGTACTTGCGCGTGCGATAGCCGAACGAATCCGGCTGCGCCAGTACCGGCTCGTGGTTAAGGAAGCGACGCAGGTCGTCGGCCAATGCCAGCACCGAGAGATAGCGCTGGGCCGGCGCCTTTTTCAGCGCTTTGCCGACGATGGTATCGAGATCGCCGCGCAGGGTTTCGCGCAATTTGCGCGGCGTGGTGGCGCGCGTTGCCGCGAGCGTCTGCAGCGTCACCTGCGTGGTCTGCGCCGGACGCGCTTGGCTCAGCGGCGGCGGTTCAGTCTCCAGCACGCACTGTTCGAGTTGCGCGGCCGAGTCGCCGGGCTTGCCGTAAGGCCGGCATCCGCCGAGTAGCAGGTAGAGCAGCACACCCAGCGAATAAACATCGGTGGCGGTGGTGATCGCAGCGCCGCTGATCTGTTCGGGTGCCGCATATTCCGGTGTCAGTGCGCGGCCGCCGAGGCGCGTGAGTTCGGTTTCCGGCGCGCCCTGCTGTTCGCTATCGATCAGCTTGGCGATGCCGAAATCAAGCAGCTTGATCCCGCCATCGGCGGTGACCAGGATGTTGGAAGGCTTGAGATCGCGGTGCACGATCAGGTGCGCATGTGCGTGCGCGACGGCATCGCAGATCTGCAGGAATAGCTGCAGGCGCGCGATCACGTTGAGCCGCAGATTATCGCACCAATGATCGACACGCTCGCCTTCGACGTATTCGATCGCCAGGTAGGGCTGGCCGGAAGCCGCGATGCCGGCGTCGAGCAGACGCGCGACGTGTGCATGCA
Source organism: Nevskia sp. (assembly GCA_028291645.1). GTDB lineage: Bacteria > Pseudomonadota > Gammaproteobacteria > Nevskiales > Nevskiaceae > Nevskia. The sequence continues at coordinate 285 of JAQGNU010000111.1, read as the reverse complement.
GCAGTTGGCCCAGCATGCGGCCCTCGCGCAAGAAACGCTCGCGCACCGCGGACTGCGCGAGATGGGCATGCAGCATCTTCAATGCGACCGGCGCGGTGAACACACCATCGGTACGCCGCGCAAGCAAGACCTCGCCCATGCCGCCACTGCCTAGCGAGCGTTCGAGGCGATAGGGGCCTAGGTCCGCGCCTGCAATCAAGTCTGAAACCTGAGCTTCGAACTGCAGGCCGCACAGCGCCGCACCGGCTGCGAAATGCTGGGACGGCGCGTCCCGGTCTGCCTGCA
>JAQGNU010000107.1 GCA_028291645.1 Nevskia sp. | reverse complement strand
TGCAGGCAGTGTTCGTCGCCGTCGCCGGACATCGGCTCACTGCGGTCGATCGCGATCGTGCCTTGCCGATCGCCGAGGAGATCCTGGCGAGCGTTGCAATTCCTTAGATTTGCGACGGTAACGACCGCCGGATACTGTGCTAATCGATACTGCCGGGCGTGCTTTCAATTTGCCCTGCTAGCCGGTAACTTGCTCTGCGAGGGAGCAAGCGAGAGATCGAGGATGCGGTAAAGCAGCAAGGCTGCCGTCTCGTCTCTTTGGGGCATGCGCCGCACGCCCACATCATCGAAAATCACGACACCGCCATTCCGCTGATGTGGCGGTGCTTGTCAGGGAGAGCATTCTCGGCATGACGACAGGCTCAAGCAACATCGCATGGCAACACCAGCTGATCCCGCGTCTGGCAGCGCAATGGCGCCTGAAACAGTTCGTCATCACCGGCGGCATGACGACCTTCTTCGTCGCCTATTTCATGCTGCTCAACTTCACCGTATTCCCGGTCACCGAAATGCCGGTGACCGCAATCGACCGTCTGATCGACTTCTCGCCACAGGCTTTATGGCTCTACATCTCGCTGTGGGTCTACGTGAACCTGGTGCCGGCACTGCTCGACAGCCGGCGCGAGCTGCTGGTGTATTACCTCAGCGCCGGTGCGGTCTGCATCGTCGGGCTGAGCATCTTCTTCTTCTGGCCGACGACGACGCCCGCCGCCAACATCGACTGGGCGCGTTACCCGCTGTTTCAGCCGTTGAAAGCGGTCGATCGCTCAGGCAACGCTTTCCCATCGCTGCATGCCTGCTTCGCCATCTTCTCGGGTATCTGGCTCGATCGCCTGCTGCGGCAGATGCAGGCCAGCGTGCTGGTGCGATTGCTCAATGCCAGCTGGTGCCTCGGCATTCTCTATTCGACGCTGGCAACCAAGCAGCATGTTGCGGTCGACCTATTCGCCGGCGTGGCTCTGGGGACGGCCGGCGCCGGCTTGCGGCTGAAGATTTCCCAAATCGCGCAACGATTTCCCAAGCTGACGGCGGCGGCACCCGGCAAGCTCTGAGGCCTTAGGCGCGCTATTTGCGAACGAATAAGCAGCCGTATTCACTAAAGAAATATCTGTTTGGGTCGATTACCAAGGGGAGCGCATCAGTCATTCGGCGACATCGTTTTGTGAGCCAGTGCAGTTTCACAAAAAAGCCTTTGCATAATTATAGACTCCGACGGAATAATAGCCGCCGATGTGGGCCGGATCTGCGGTAGAAAAACGGGAATAACAGCGTCGCCAAATGGAGTTGTTTAGCGTGAAAGCCGGAAAATTAGATTTACTGCCAGAGACGATGGCGAACGCCCCAGAACTGCAGCTGGGCTCAGGAGCCGTTGCGGTGGTGCCGCGATGAGCGAGAACAATGTCGTCTTTATCGTCATGGATAGCTGCCGCTACGACAGCTATGCGGCGGCGAAACGCCCGAACATGGACCGCATCGGGATCGGCGAGAAACGCTATTCGTTCGCGTCGTGGACCTCGCCTTCGCACTACACCTACCTGATGGGCATGGTGCCGCACGTCAGTCCGCAGGGCGTGTTCGCATCGGAGGTCTACAAGAAAGATTTCTCGAAGTGGGTCGACCGCACCGGCATCGAAGGCTTGTCGTTCAAAACCTTCGTGCCGCAGCTGTCGCTGCCGCATGTGCTGCAGGAAAATGGCTATCGCACCAGCGCCAAAGTGTCGATGCCGGTGCTGAACCCTTTCTCGCACCTCAACAAGCATTTCGACGACTACAAGCTGATGTCGAACCACAACGACTTCGCCGGCATGGTCAAGGAAATCGAGTTCGACGCGTCCGAGCCGCAGTTCTATTTCCTCAATCTCGGCGAGACGCACTACCCCTACATGCTGGATCCAAAAGGTCTGCCGCATATCTCCGGCGTGCATGGCGTGTTCAAGCGCATGGACGACAACCTCGGCGAAGGCAGCGAAGACAAATTTTTCGACGACGAGCAGATGAAGTCGCTGCACCAGCAGCAGATTAAAACGGTTGAGTATGTCGATGAAGTTCTGGGTGCACTGATCGATCGTGCACCGAAGAATACTCACTTTATCGTCACTGCCGATCATGGCGAATGTTTCGGCGAAGGCGGATACTTTGGCCATGGGCCGATCGTGCATGAAAAAGTCTTGGAAGTGCCGTTCTTAGAAGGAAAAAAAAGCTGAGATCCAGCAACGGCTAGTGGCGCAGGCAGTTCGTACCAATTTGTACGAGGGAGAAGCAAGGTGATTCAGGAAAAGTTTGAAATTCTCGGCATTACCGCTGCGGACTTGTCCCATGCCGCGATTGCAGTCGCGGTTGCCCGCTCCGGCGGTATCGGTTTGCTCGATCTCGAGTTCTGCCGTGACGAACAAGCGGCCGAACGGAATTTCCGGCAGCTGGCGGCGGCGACGGATGCCGTCATCGGCCTGCGCCTGACCCTCGATAACCTCGCTCTCGCCCAGCGTCTGCTGGCGCCGCTCGGCGAGCGTTCAGTCACACTGATTTTTGCCGGCGCACCCGAACTGCAAGCGCAAGCGTTCGCGCAACTGGCGCCCGCGGCCCAGCATCGTATCGTCGCCGAGATCACCGACGCCGCAGCGCCCGTCGAATTGGCATATCCGCATCATGCACTGCTCGCCAAAGGCCACGAATCTGGCGGTTGGGTCGGCGCCGATACCAGCTACATCCTCGCGCAGAAATTGCTCGGCGGCGCGGCACCGGGTTCATCCAAGCCGATCTACCTGCAGGGCGGCATCGGCATTCATACGTCCGCTGCGGCGCGCATCCTCGGCGCCGCCGGCGTGGTCCTCGATGACCAGTTACTGCTGCTGGCGGAATCGCCGCTATCGGAAGCCCAGCAGAATGAACTCGCACGACTCAATGGCGCCGAGACCAAGCTGTTCGGCGAGTTGATCGACCAGCCCTGCCGTGTCTATTCGCGTCCGGGTACGCCGGCGCTTAAAGCCGCTGAGGAAGATAACCGTCAAGTCGAATCTGGTGCGCTCGATGCCACAGAATGGCGCACGCGATTGGCGAGCAAGCTCGGTTGGATTACGCATGCGCAAGCCGCCGACGCAATGCTGTTGCCGCTCGGTCAGGGCATCGGCGTGGCCGCGCTCTATCGCAGCCAGTTCCGCACCGTCGGCCGCCTCGTACAGGCGCTGCTGAAAGCCAGTCTGAAGCAGATCGAATCAGCCGCCGCAGCCTCTTTTCTGGCGCCGGGCGGCAAGCTCGCCGTTTCGCACGGCACCCGCTTCCCGCTGGCGCAGGGCCCAATGACGCGCGTTTCCGATAGCGCCGAATTCGCTTATCAGGTCTCCAAGCACGGCGCGCTGCCGTTCCTGGCGCTGGCGTTGATGCGTGGCCCGCAGGTGCTGGAGATGTTGCAGCAGACGCGTGCGCTGATGATGCAGGACGGCAAGGAACTGCCGTGGGGCGTCGGCATGCTCGGCTTCGTGCCGCATTCGATGCGCGAGGAACAATGCGAAGCGATCTGGCAGTGCAAGCCGCCGTTCGCACTGATCGCCGGCGGTCGTCCGGATCAGGCCGCGGAATTCGAGAAGCGCGGCATTGCCACTTACATCCATGCGCCGGCACCGGCGCTGCTGAAGATGTACATCGAACAGGGCGCCAAGCGCTTCGTGTTCGAAGGCCGCGAATGCGGCGGTCACATCGGTCCGCTCGCCAGCTTCCCGCTGTGGGAGCAGATGATCGAGATGCTGCTGGCCGAAGTGAAGCCGGGCAAGGAAGCGGACTATCACCTACTGTTTGCCGGCGGCGTTCACGATGCCCGCTCGGGTGCGATGCTCGCCGCGCTGACCGCACCGCTCGCCGCACGCGGCATGAAGGTCGGCGCGCTGATGGGCACGGCCTATCTGTTCACCCAGGAAATCGTCGATTCCGGTGCGATCGTGCCGGGCTTCCAGGCGCAGGCGCTGGAGTGCGCGCGCACGGTCAATCTCGAAACCGGCCCGGGCCACTCGACCCGTTGCGCCGATACGCAGTTCGCACGCGATTTCTATGAAACGCGCCGCCGTCTGCTGCGCGAAGGTGTGTCCGCGGAAGAACTGCGTGACCAGCTCGAAGACCTCAATCTCGGCCGTCTGCGCGTCGCCTCGAAAGGCGTTAACCGCGATGCCTCCGGCCAGATCATCAGCGTCGATGAAGCCGCACAGCTGACCGAGGGCATGTACATGATCGGCCAGGTCGCGACACTGCGCGATCGCGTACTCGGCGTCGAAGAACTGCATCGCGATGTCACCGAAGGCGCGATGGGCGTGTTACAGCAATATCTCGCCGACAACGCCGCGACCAAGCCCGGCATCGCTGCGAAGCCGACCGATATCGCCATCATCGGCCTCGGCACTTTGCTGCCGCAGGCGAGCAACGCCGAGAAGTATTGGGAAAACATCATCGACCAGGTCTGCACGATCACCGAAGTGCCGAAGGATCGTTGGGACTGGAAGCTGTATTTCGACGCCGATCGCAACGCGCGCGACAAGGTCTACTCGCGCTGGGGCGGCTTCCTCGACGAGATCGCGTTCGATCCGATCTCCTACGGCATTCCGCCGAAGTCGATGAAGGTGATCGACCCGATGCAGCTGCTGACGCTCGAAGTGACGCGTCGCGCGCTGGCCGATGCCGGCTACGCGAACGGTGATTTCGATCGCGAAAACACCTCGATCATCCTCGGCGCCAGCGGTGGCCTCGGCGATCTCGGCACGCAGTACGCGGTGCGCTCGGAATTGCCGCGCTTCGTCGAAAATCCGGACGATCATGTCTGGGAGCGCCTGCCGGAATGGAGCGAGGAATCGTTCGCCGGCTCGCTGCTCAACGTCGCCGCCGGCCGCGTTGCCAATCGCATGGATCTTGGCGGCCTCAACTTCACCGTCGACGCCGCCTGTGCGTCGTCGCTGACGGCGATCGCGATGGCGGTCAACGAACTCGAAACCGGCCGCAGCAACGTCGCCATCGCCGGCGGCGTCGACACCGTGCAGAGTCCGTTCGGCTTTCTCTGTTTCTCGAAGACGCAGGCGCTGTCGCCCACCGGCCGCCCGAAGACCTTCGATCAGAGTGCCGACGGCATCGCCATCAGCGAGGGCCTCGCGGTGGTGGTATTGAAGCGACTCGCCGACGCCGAACGCGATGGCGACCGCATCTATGCCGTGATCAAGGCGATGGCCGGCTCCAGCGACGGTAAGGCGCTGGGCATGACCGCGCCGCGCCCGGAAGGGCAAAAACTTGCTTTGAAGCGCGCCTACGGCCGCGCCGGATTTTCGCCGGCGACGCTCGGCATGGCCGAAGCGCACGGCACCGGCACGCCGGTCGGCGATCGCGCCGAAGCCAAGACCATTACCGAAACGCTCGCCGCCGAAGGTGCGGGGCCGAAGAGCGTTGCGATCAGTTCGGTGAAGACCCTGATCGGCCACACCAAGGCCAGTGCCGGCGTCGCCGGCCTGATGAAAGTCGCGCTGTCGCTGCATCATCGCGTGTTGCCGGCGCACTTCGGCGTCGACAAGCCGATCGATACCATCGCCGATCCGAATTCACCGGTGTATCTGCTGAAGGATCCGCGGCCCTGGCTGCGGCATCCGGACCATCCACGTCGCGGCGGCGCGTCGGCATTCGGTTTCGGCGGCACCAATTTCCACGCGGTGTTGGAGGAATATCAAGCTGGTCTGACGGCGTCGGGCGCTGCCGGCGGCGCACGCTGGCCGTACGAACTGCTGGTGTTTCGCGCGAAGGATGAGGCAGCGCTCGCGGCCGAAGTCAGCCGCTTCGTCGCCGCGCTGCGCCAGGGCACCAACCTGAAACTGCGCGATCTCGCCTACAGCCTCGCACGCCAGGCCGAATCGCGGCGTGGAGCAGCGGTCAATCTGGCGCTGGTGGCGAAGGATTTTGCCGGCGTGATCGCCGATCTGGATGCCGCTGCGGCGACGCTCAGCGGTGCCAGCAGCAAGCCGCTGCCGACCAGCGCACGCCTCGGCCGCAACCTGAAGGCGGAAGCACCCAACGTCGCCTTCCTGTTCCCCGGCCAAGGTGCACAGTACGTCAACATGGGACGCGAAGCCGCGCTCTATATCGAGGAACTGCGCGGCGCGCTGGAATTCGCCGACGTCACCCTGCGCAGCGATTTGCCGAGCCTGCTGTCGCGCACGATCCTGCCGCCAGCCGCGTTTGATCCAGCCACCGAAGCGGCGCAGGCCAAGGCACTGACCGATACCCGTGTCGCCCAAGCTGCGATCGGCACGGTCTCGCTGGGTTATCTGAGCTTCGCCTAACGGCTCGGCATCAGCGCCGTCGCGACCGCAGGTCACAGCTATGGCGAATACACCGCACTGCATGCCGCCGGCGTGCTGTCGGCGGAAGATTTCCTGAAACTATCCGCGGTGCGCGGCCGCTGCATGGCGGAAGCCGCCGGCAGCAGCGCACCCGGTGCGATGGCCGCGGTGCAAGCCAGGCGCGAAATCGTTGCGGCGGCGATCGAAGGTCTCGCTGGCGTCAAGATCGCCAATCACAATGCGCCGGACCAGGCGGTGATTTCCGGTCCTGCCGCCGCCGTCGAAGAAGCTGCGAAGAAACTTGAAGCCAGCAGCGTGCGCGTCAGCCGGCTGCCCGTCTCCGGTGCGTTCCACACCGAACTGGTCGCCAGCGCCCAGCAAGGTCTGTCGGCGGCGATTCATGACAGCCGATTCAACGAACAGCGCTGTGCGGTCTATTCCAACACCAGCGGCGCACGTTACCCGAACGACATCGAAGGCATGCGTCGCACGCTCGACGGTCATCTGCTGAACAGCGTCGAATTCGTTGCCGAAATCGAGGCGATGTACGCTGCCGGCGCACGCGTCTTCATCGAACTCGGCCCGAAAGGCATCTGCTCGAATATGGCGAAAGCGACCCTCGCCGGCCGCGATGCCATCGCCGTCTCGCTTGATGGTCAGGGCGGCGGTCTGCGTGGCCTGCTGACGGGACTGGCCGAACTGTATGTCGCCGGCGTACCGCTGGCGCTGAGCCGCCTGTTCGACAATCGCGATCCCCAAACTCTCGACTTGTCGCGTCTGGCCGAGCTGGTGAAACCGGTCGTACTGCCGAAGCATGCCTGGTGGATCAGCGGTGGTTGCGCACGTCCATTGGATGATCCGATGTTCCGCACCGGCAAACTGCCGGCGCTCGATCTCGCGGGCGTCGATGCTGCGCGCGAAAAAGCCCGCAGCCTGCCTGCACCGATCGTGATTGCGCCGATGGTACCTGCTACGATTCCGGTAGCGTCGTCGCCGGCAGCACCGACCGTCTCGTCAGCATCGACGTCGATGGCGCCGGCCATGCCGGCAATGAATGGCACGATCAGCTCGGATGCGCTGGTGGCGTACCAGCAGACCATGCGCCAGTTCCTCAGCCTGCAGGAACGCGTGATTCAGCAGTTCCTCGGTGCGCCGGGCAGCACTGCCAGCACCGTAGCGGCGGCGCCTGCGATACCGCAGCCATTGCAGCAGCGGCCCGCAGCACCGGCGATTTCCGCAGCGCCAGCAAGTCCCGTTACACCGGCCGCAGTGGCGAAGCCGGCGGTCACCACCGCAGCGCCGCCAGCGGTCGCGGTGACTGCGCCCGTTGCGCGCGCCGCGTTCGATGCGACCAGCGTATTGCTGGAGATCGTCGCCGAGCGCACCGGTTATCCAGCCGAGATGCTGGGCCTCGACCAGGACCTCGAAGCCGAACTCGGCATCGACTCGATCAAGCGCGTCGAAATCCTCGGCGCGTTCCAGAAACGTCTACCCGCGACGGTAGCCGAATCGATGCAGAGCGGCATGGAGCGCTATACCCGTGCGAAGACACTGCACGCGATTCTGGACACCGCGCAGGCCGATCTTGCCGCCCTCGCCGGCTCGGCCGGCGCCGCAGCCGTCACAGCAGTTGTCGCAGTGCCGGCAGTCGCCGTAGCCGCGCTCGACCGTACGTCGCTGACTGCGCTGCTGCTCGGCATCGTCGCCGAGCGCACCGGCTATCCGGCCGAGATGCTGGGTCTCGATCAAGACCTCGAAGCCGAACTCGGCATCGATTCGATCAAGCGCGTCGAAATCCTCGGTGCGCTGCAGAAGACCTTGTCGCCCGCACAAGCGGAAGCGATGCAGGCGGGCATGGAGAGCTTTACCCGCGCGCGCAGCCTCAATGCGATTCTCGATGCGGCGATTGCGCTGGCACCTTTAGGTGTTGCCGCCAGCGCCGCGCCTGTCGCGACGACTGCTGTGCCAGCTGTGACCGCCGTCGCACTCGATCGCGCGAGCGTGCAGACGCAGTTGCTGAGTCTGGTCGCGGAACGCACCGGCTATCCGACCGACATGCTAGGGCTCGATCAAGATCTCGAAGCCGAACTCGGCATCGACTCGATCAAGCGCGTCGAAATCCTCGGCGCGCTGCAGAAGACCTTGTCGCCGGCGCAGGCTGATGCGATGCAGGCCGGCATGGAGAAGTTCACGCGGGCGCGCAGCCTCAATGCGATTCTCGATGAAGTGATGGTGCTGGCACCGGGCATTGCCGCCGTCAGCTCAATGCCGCTGCCATCAGCGAGCGTTGTTGCTGCGCCGGTGGCGGCCAAGCTGGATCGTGCCGCGATCCAGGTTCAGCTGTTGAGTCTGGTCGCCGAACGCACCGGTTATCCGACCGAAATGCTGGGGCTCGATCAAGACCTCGAAGCCGAGCTCGGCATCGACTCGATCAAGCGCGTCGAAATCCTCGGCGCGCTGCAGAAGACCTTACCGGCAGCGGACGCCGAAGCGATGCAGACGGGCATGGAGCAGTTCACCCGCGCGCGCAGCCTCAACGCGATTCTCGATGCGGTGATGGCGCTGGCACCGATTTCCACTGCGGTTGCCGCAGTGCCCTTGGAATCGATCGTTACGCCGGCGGCGACGGCTGCAAGCGAGGCGGCGGCGACGATCCCACGCTACGTGCCACGTCCGCGCGTGGTGCCGCTATCGACACAGCGTGAGCCGATGATCGCCGGCGTCTATCTGTTGACCGCCGATTCGCTCGGTGTTGCCGAGCGGCTCGCCGACCGCATCGTTGGCGCTGGCAGCAAGGCCATCGTCATCCCGGCCGAAACCACGGTCGATCCGCAGGCTATCGGCGCGCTGATCGAACGCGTGCGTGAAGCGCATGGCCGTATCGCCGGCATCGTCCACCTAGCGCCGCTCGCAACGGCAGCGACGGAAGACGTCGACGGCTGGCGCCTGCAGACTGCATTGCAGGCGAAGGCGCTGTTCTGGCTGCTGCAGAAAGCCGGCAATGATCTGTCCTCGGCACAACGCGCGGTGGCACTGTCGGCCAGCCGTTTCGGCGGCAGTCTCGGCCGTGAAGCCAGCGGCAGCAGCAGTGCGCCGGCGGGCGCCGCCGTCGGCATATTCAACTGCGCCGTGGCCGAATGGCCGAACCTGCGCGCACGCCTGGTCGATTTCGAAGACTCCGCCAGTGCCGATTTCATCGCCGACGCCTTGTTCGATGAACTCGCCGCAATCGAAACGCGTACCGAGATCGGCTATCGCGGCAGCGAACGCATCGGTTTCACGCATGTGCTGGAAAACATCAGCGACACGCCGTTCGCACCGCATCTGCAGCCTGCAGGCGATTGGGTGGTGCTGGTGACCGGTGGCGCACGCGGGATCACCGCGGAGATCGCTGAAGAACTGGCGCGCCCGGGACAGCGCCTGGTGCTGCTCGGCCGTACGCCGTTGCCGACTGCCGAAAGCGCCGACACCGCTTCGATTACCGAAGCGCCCGCATTGAAGAAGAAGCTGCTGGAACTGGCGCTCGCTGCCGGCCGCAAGCCGACGCCGGCCGAGCTCGAACGCGAACTGCGCAGCCTCGGCGCCGATCGTGAAATCCGCGCCAACCTGGCACGCCTGACGGCGACGGGCGCGGCAGTCGATTACCGCGCCTGCGACGTGCGCGATGCGCAGGCCTTCGGCACGCTGCTCGACCTGCTGTACGCCGACTATGGCCGTATCGATGCCGTAATCCACGGTGCCGGCGTGATCGAAGACAAGCGCATCGCCGACAAGACGCCGGACTCGTTCGATCGCGTCTACGACACCAAGGTCGACAGCGCCTACGTGATGCAGCAGAAGCTGCGGCCGGAAGGTCTCAAGCTGCTGGCGTTCTTCACCTCGGTGGCCGGACGTTTCGGCAACGTCGGCCAGTCCGACTACGGCGCCGCCAACGAAACCCTGAATCGCCTCGCCTGGCAGCTGCATCGTGAATGGCCGGGCGTGCGTGTGCTGTCGATCAACTGGGGACCGTGGGACGCCGGCATGGCCACTGACGCGATCCGCGCTGGCTTCCGCTCGCGCGGCGTCGAACCGATTCCGGTGCCGGCCGGGCGCCGCTTCCTGCTCGACGAAATGGCGTTCGGTCCACGCAACGATGTCGAACTGGTCGCCGGTCAGGGGCCGTGGACGCAGGCGCCGACCGCGCCCGAACAGGCCGCTCCGGCCGGTGCTTCGATTCCCGAAGCTGCTGAGCCGAGCACCGAATTCCCGTTCGTGCGGCGTCCGCCGCGTATCGGCGTCGGTGGCGCGGTGACGCTGGAACATCGCCTGAGCCTCGATGCCGATCCGTACCTGATCGACCATTGCATGGACGGCAAGCCGGTGCTGCCGGCCGCTGCCGGCCTCGAATACATGGCGCAATTCGTCGCTGCCGGCTGGCCGGAATGGCAGGTCGCCGAAATGCTCGATGTGCGGGCGCTGTCCGGCATCGTGTTCGAAGGCAATGGGCATCGCGATCTGATCCTGCGCGCGCGCTCGTCGACCCATTCCGAAGCCGGCCAGCAGGCGGTGACGGTGGAAATCATCGATCCGAGCCGCAAGGCCGCCAACTACCGCGCGACGGCGGTGCTGATGCCGCGTCTGCCGGAAGCGCCGATCGCCGACAACGATCTGCTGGCCGGCGCCGAGCGCATGGAAGCGAGTCGCGCGTACAGCGAATTCCTGTTCCACG
>JAQGNU010000100.1 GCA_028291645.1 Nevskia sp. | reverse complement strand
GCATGGCGGCATTGAAGATGGCGGCATTTCAGCTTGGTTCAAGCCGCCGCCAGCGCAGCCAGCAGCTGCTCGTGCACCCCGCCGAAGTCGCCGTTGCTCATCACCAGCACACGATCGCCGGCGCGCGCCTGCGCGGCCACATCGGCAACCAACGCAGCGAGCTCGGCATGCGCGTGCAGCTTGTCGCCGAGCGCAGCCAATGCGGCCTGCGCATCCCATTTCAGATCGGGCCGCGCGTAGACGAACACCTGATCGGCTGATTGCAGGCTTGCCGCCAGCGTCTGTGCATGACCGCCGAGGCGCATGGTGTTGGAGCGTGGTTCCAGCACGGCGAAGATGCGGCCGGCCTGGCTGGTTTCGGCGGGCTCGCGCAGCGCCGCCAGCGTCGCCGCGATGGCCGTCGGGTGGTGCGCAAAATCATCATAGACGGCGACGCCGCCTTGTTCGCCGCGCCACTCCAGGCGCCGTTTGACGCCACGGAACTCGGCCAGGGCCGTCAAGGACTCTGCTACTGCAACGCCGACATGCGCCGCCGCTGCAACCGCGGCGAGCGCGTTCGCACGATTGTGCGCACCGGGCATCGTCATCTGTGCACTGCCCTGCGAAATACCCCGCAGCAGAACCTCGAAACCATGCGCCTGCGGCTGCGCGATCCACTCGCTGTCGGTGTTGGCCGCAACATCGAAATGTTCGACTTCGCTCCAGCAACCCTGGGTCAGCACGCGCGCGAGATTGGCATCGGCCGCGTTGACGATCAAGCGTCCCTGCCCCGGCACCGTGCGGATCAGATGATGGAACTGGCGCTCGATCGCGGCGAGATCGGGAAAGATGTCGGCGTGGTCGTATTCGAGATTGTTCAGAATCGCCGTGCGCGGCCGGTAATGCAGGAACTTGCTGCGCTTGTCGAAGAACGCGGTGTCGTATTCATCGGCTTCGATGACGAAGAACTTGCCGCGGCCGAATCGCGCCGACACGCCGAAATTGGCCGGCACGCCGCCGACCAGAAAACCCGGTTCGAGCCCAGCAGATTCAAGCAGCCAGGTCAGCATGCTGGTGGTGGTGGTCTTGCCGTGCGTACCGGCAACGGCCAGCACATGGCGTTCGTGCAACACGTTGTCAGCCAGCCATTGCGGACCGGACACGTACGGCAAGCCCTGGTTGAGCACGTACTCGATCGCAGGATTGCCGCGCGTGATGACGTTGCCGACGACGACGACATCCGGCCCCGAATTGCCGAACTGCTGTAGATGCGCGGCTTCGTAACCGCGCAGGACTTCGATGCCGAGCGCTTGCAATTGTGTCGACATCGGCGGCCAGGCATTCGCATCCGAACCGGTGACGCGATGACCGGCCTCGCGCGCCAGCGCGGCGATGCCGGCCATGAACGTGCCGCAGATGCCGAGGATATGCAGATGCAAGCAGTGATCCAGTCCTTATGCCATCGTCATTGCGACCAGCAGGCTCGCGAAGAAATTCAGGCCAAGCATCACTAGGCCGAGCATCAGCACGAACAGGACGCCAACCAGAGCACTGGTATTGGTAGCGCGCTTGAAGATGTACGCACCGATCGCGAATTGCCAGATGAACGTCAGGTCGAACCACAACTCGAGGCCGAGACCGACATGGGGCCATTGTTCCGCATGATTGGCGAGATCGGGATTCTGCTGGACCTGATGAATGAATTCGATGATAACCGGCGCGATCTGGATTAGCGCTGGCAGCACCGCCAGCGTCAGCAGCGCATTGGTCACCAGCAGTGCATTGAGGGTTTGCTGGAATCGGTTCATCAATCCGCGGCGAACAAGGGCGCTACGCGCGGTCACCGCGTAACTACCGACCACCGCCAGCGCCGTGAACAAGCTCGCGTAGAGAGGCAGGGCGACGGCCCCGGCGAATACATTCACGATGAAGGCGAGCGCGACGCAGGCACCCAGCAGGCGCCGGCTGCCATCGAACGGAAAATCTTCCGGCCCCGCGCGGAAGATGAGAATACGCAGCGAAATCCAGAACGCTTGATTGAACATAGGCAGCTGCCGACAAGTGAGGCGCTATTCTAGGCCAGCGGCTTGCCCTGCATGCCGACCCTTATCATCGAGGAATGAAACTCTGGATATCGAAGCTGTCAATCTGATCACGCATCCCGCCGCCCTGGCCGCAGCGCTCGACGCCTGGTCGGGCGCGCCCTGGCTGGCGCTGGATACCGAGTTCGTACGCGAGACCACCTATTTCCCGAAACTGTGCCTGGTCCAGGCCAGCGATGGCCGCAGCGCGGCCTGCATCGACACGCTGGCGCTGCAAGCCGCGGAACTGCAGCCCTTGCTGAGCGCGCTGGCGGCGAGTGCTGCCGACAAGATTTTTCATTCGGCTTCGCAGGATCTGGAAATTTTCGTGCAGCTGACCGGCGACTGTCCGCGGCCGCTGTTCGACACGCAGATTGCGGCAGCGCTGCTTGGCGACGGCGATCAACTCGGCTATGCCGCGCTGGTGGAAAAGCGACTCGGCATCAAGCTCGATAAGAGCCTGACCCGCACCGACTGGTCGCGACGCCCCTTGTCCGGCGCCGAACTCAGCTATGCGGTCGACGATGTGCGTTATCTCGCCGAGCTATACCCGCTACTACTGGAGGAACTGAATAAGCGCGAGCGCTTGAGCTGGCTGCGCGAAGACTGCCAGCGCGCGACCAATCCGGCGCGCTACCAGACGCTGCCGGAGCAGGCCTGGCGTCGCCTGAAAGGTTTCACCCGGCTGGCGCCGCCGGCACGCCCGATTGCGGCCACGCTGGCCGCGTGGCGCGAACAGACCGCGCAGGAACGCGACCGGCCGCGCAAATGGATTCTGGAAGACGATGCGATTTACCGGATCGCCGAGCGCGCACCGGCCTCGCTCGCGCAACTGGTCGCGCTGAACGTGCTGCAGCCGAAGACGCTGGAGCGCAACGGCGACACGCTGCTGCAACTGGTCGCATCCACGGACAGCTCGGCAGCTATCGCCATCGACGACGCGCTACCGTTCGACGATCAACAGAAAGCCTGCTTCAAGCGCGTGCAGGACGCATTGCGCAGCGCGGCGGAAGACCTCGGCCTCTCGGTTTCCTTGCTGGGACCGCGCGCGGACGCGGAAGCGATCGTGCGGCACGGCGCCGCGGCGACGGTACCCTTGATGGAAGGCTGGCGCCGCGCGGCGATCGGAGAAAAGCTGCTGGCGCTGCTTTAAATCGAATCTAAGGGTTTGCAACGGAATGAAACCAACTCGCGCAAGGCGCGCGCAACAATGCACGCACTTTCGACCACGGTTTTTCCAGCGCCCTTGGCGCGCTCTGCGTGAGACGCTGTTATGGCTGCTTAAGCCAGCACAGTGAGAATGCGCTCGAAAATTTCTTCGAGCGTACCGACACCGCGCACTGTCACCAGCTTGTGCTGCGCTTTGTAGTAGTCCAGCAAAGGATGGGTCTCGGCGTTGTAGACCTCGATGCGATGACGGATGACGTCTTCCTTGTCGTCGTGGCGGCCTTCCTTGATCGCACGCAGATGCAAGCGCCGGATGATCTCTTCGTCGTCGACCTGCAGATGCACCGCCTTGTCGATCCCCGGCTGCTGGTGACGCCGCAGCATCGCGTCCAGCACCTGCGCCTGTTCGGTATTGCGCGGGAAGCCGTCGAGGATGAAGCCGGGCTTGGCGTCGGCCTGTTCGAGGCGCTCCTCGACGATACCGATGACGATTTCGTTGGCCACCAGCTTGCCGGCATTCATCGACGCCTTCGCCTGCAGGCCGAGTTCGGTGCCGGCAGTGACGGCGGCGCGCAGCGCGTCGCCCGTCGAAATTTTCGGGATGCCCAGACGCGCAGCCAGTTTTTCGCCTTGCGTGCCCTTACCGGAGCCAGGCGCACCCAGCAGAACGATTCTCATGTTTTTCAAACCGACGCTCGACAGTAATGCTAAATGACCGCACCGCAGGAATTCGCGACCACCGGGTGTTCCGGCCTCGCAGCTAAAATCTGCTTGATTCTCACTTAAGTCGTGGACGCAGCGAAGACAGCGCCGTGCTCCCGCTGGTTTTCGCTCCCCAAGGCTGCACCCGATGGACACCCGGGCTGCGCGCCGTAAACCCGCCGGTGGTATTCCCGACCGCGACGGGCTTGCGGTGCCGCAACTGTTACAGGCGCAACGGTACCCGGTCGCCGCGCGCGCCGTCAACGCGGGACAGCACATTAATTCGGGCTTACGCCGGTTATACTTCATATATTCGTCGTTAAATTCCTGCGCTGTCCGATGCCAGCGTCCTCTCCTCCTGGGGTTTGCATGCCGCGTAACGCTTTTTATGCCCAGTCCGGCGGCGTCACCGCCGTCATCAACGCTTCCGCCGCCGGCGTCATCGAAGCCGCGCGCCGTTACCCGGAAGCCATCGGCAAGGTCTACGCCGGCCGTAACGGCATCATCGGCGCGCTGACCGAGGATCTGATCGACACCAGCCTGGAATCGGCCGACGACATCGCAGGGCTCAAGCACACCCCCTCCGGCGCATTCGGCTCGTGCCGCTACAAGCTCAAGGGTTTCGAGAAGAATCAGGCCGAATACGAGCGTCTGATCGAAGTCTTCAAGGCCCACGACATCGGCTATTTCTTCTACAACGGCGGCGGCGATTCGGCCGATACCTGCCTGAAGATTTCGCAGCTGGGCGAAAAGATGGGTTATCCGATCCAGGCGATCCACGTGCCGAAAACGGTCGACAACGATCTGCCGATCACCGACTGCTGCCCGGGTTTCGGCTCGGTCGCCAAGTACGTCGCCGTGTCGATCCGCGAAGCCGGCTACGACGTCGCCAGCATGGCGAAGACCTCGACCAAGGTCTTCATCATGGAAGTGATGGGGCGCCACGCCGGCTGGATCGCCGCCGCCGGCGGACTCGCCGCCGACCGCGAAGGCGCGTCGCCGCACATCATCCTGTTCCCGGAAGTGAAGTTCGACGAGGCCGCGTTCCTCGCGCGCGTCGACGACTGCGTGAAGAAATACGGCTACTGCACCGTGGTTGCCAGCGAGGGCCTGCAGAACGCCGCCGGTGAATTCCTCAGCGAAGCCGGCAGCAAGGATGCCTTCGGCCATGCGCAGCTGGGTGGCTTAGCACCACTGCTGGCCCAGCTCGTCAAGGACAAGCTGAAATACAAGTATCACTGGGCGGTGGCCGATTACCTGCAGCGCGCCGCGCGCCATATCGCCAGCAAGACCGATCTCGATCAGGCCTACGCGGTCGGCAAGGCGGCGGTCGAAATGGCGATTGCCGGCAAGTCCGGCGTGATGCCGGCGATCATCCGTACCGGTGACAACCCTTACACCTGGAACATCGCCGAAGCGCAGCTCGATCAGGTCGCCAATGTCGAGAAGAAGATGCCGCGCGACTACATCTCCGCCGACGGCTTCCACATCACCGACAAGTGCCGCCGCTACCTGGCGCCGCTGATCATGGGCGAGGACTACCCGCCCTACTTCAACGGCCTGCCGGTTTACATACAGCTGAAGAACACGCCGGTGCCGAAGAAGACCGGCCGCGAATTCGTACTCGCCCAATAACGCTCACCCACCACTCAGACTACGAGGTTCACGCAGATGGGTTTTGAAACCCTCGGCCCTGGCGACAAGGCCCCCAACGAGTTCTACGTTGTTATTGAAATCCCGGCCTACGGCCCGCCGGTGAAGTACGAAGTGGACAAGGCATCCGGCCTGCTGATGGTCGATCGCTTCATGAACGTGGCGATGGGCTATCCGGCCAACTACGGCTACGTGCCGAAGACGCTGTCCGGCGACGGCGATCCGGTCGACGTGCTGGTGATCACGCCGCATCCGGTGTACGCCGGTTCAGTGATCAAGTGTCGCGCGGTCGCGGTGCTCGATACCGAAGACGAGAAGGGCACCGACGCCAAGCTGCTGGCGGTGCCGGTCGACAAGGTGTCGAATGGCGCCTACGACAACTTCCGCGATCTGGCCGACGTGCCGGCGCGCGTGAAGAACGAAATCGAGCATTTCTACAATTCCTACAAGCTGCTGGAGAAGGGCAAGTGGGTGAAGCTGTCGGGCTGGCGCGATGCCGCCGCTGCGCGCAAGGAAATCGAGGACGGCATCAAGGCCTACAAGCCGTAATGCCGGACCGCGCCGTCGGTTGAGACCGGCGGCGCGGTCATTGCTGTATCTACTTTCTTTCAGGAGGTGCCGCAATGAATACGCCGACTCCCAACATCGTTCCGGATACCGCCGAGTTCGGCACCGACAACGAGCGCCAGGTGCTGACCGTCGTCTACATCCTGCACGCGGTCGCGGTGATCAACGGCATCACCGCCGTGATCGCGGTCATCATCAGCCACCTGCGCGTCAATGAAACCCAGAGTGCATTCATCCGCAGCCATCATCTGTGGCTGATCCGCAGCTTCTGGTGGGGACTGCTGTGGGCGCTGATCTCGGGCGCGCTGGTCTGGGCCGGCATCGGCCTGATCGGTCTGGCGGCCCTCGGCGTCTGGTGGATTTACCGCATCGTCCGCGGGCTGATGGCGTATTCGCGCCGCGAGGCCATGCCGGCTTGAGACATTTTTCGATATGAGCCAGCCGTTCAAGGTTTTAGTGATCGGCAGCGGTGGCCGCGAACACGCATTGGCCTGGAAGCTGGCGGCATCAGAACGCGTCACCGAGGTGCTGGTGGCGCCGGGCAATGCTGGTACCGCGCGCGAGACCAAATGCCGCAATATCGCGATCGCGGTCGAAGACGTACCGGCGCTGCTGGCGCTGGCGCAGCGCGAAGGCGTTGCTTTCACCGTGGTCGGACCGGAAGCCGCACTCGCGGCCGGCGTGGTTGATGCGTTCCAGGCCGCCGGCCTGCGCATCTTCGGGCCGACCCAGGCCGCCGCACAGCTCGAATCGAGCAAGGCCTTCAGCAAGGATTTTCTCGCGCGGCACAAAATTCCGACCGCGCAGTACGGCGTCTTCACCGAAATCGAACCGGCACTCGCCGACATCGCGCGGCGTGGTGCGCCGATCGTGGTGAAGGCCGACGGCCTCGCTGCCGGCAAGGGTGTGGTCGTCGCGACGACGGTCGAAGAAGCGCAGGCCGCGGTACGCGACATGCTCGGCGGCGGCTCGCTCGGGGCGGCGGGTGCACGCGTCGTCATCGAGGATTTTCTCGACGGCGAGGAAGCCAGCTATATCGTCGTCGCCAGCGGTACGAAATACGTAGCACTCGCCACCGCGCAGGATCACAAGCGCATCTTCGACGACGACCGCGGCCCCAACACCGGCGGCATGGGTGCGTATTCGCCGGCACCAGTGGTGACGCCGGCGATCGATGCGCGCGTGCGCCGCGAAGTGATCGAACCGACCCTCGCAGGCATGGCCGCCGAAGGCCGCCCGTTCAGCGGCTTCCTCTATGCCGGGCTGATGCTGGGCAGCGACGGCACGCCGAAAGTGCTGGAGTTCAATGCGCGTCTCGGCGATCCGGAAACACAGCCGATCCTGATGCGGCTCGATTCCGATCTGCTCGAGCTGCTGCAGGCCGCGGTCGATGGTGATCCCAACACGGCCGCACCGCGCTGGAAGCCGCAAGTGGCACTCGGCGTGGTGCTCGCCGCCGCGGGTTATCCGGGCGAGGTGCGCAAGGGCGATGTCATCAGCGGACTCGACGCCGACTTCGGCGCGCATGCCAAAGTGTTCCACGCCGGCACTGCACTGCGCGGCACCGACGTCGTCACCGCCGGCGGCCGCGTACTCTGCGTCTGCGGTCTTGGCGCCAGCACGCGCGCGGCGCAGGCCAGCGCGTATGCGGCGGCCGATCGGCTACGCTGGGACGGCCTGCAGCTGCGCACCGACATCGGCTACCGCGCGGTTGCGCGCGAGGAGCACGCCGCATGAGTCCGCGTTTGCGCATCGCCGCGCTGGTCGCGTTGCTAGTGCTGGTCCAGGCCGCGGCGGCGGCCGAGGCACCGCCGCGCCCGAGCTATGGCCGGCAGGAGCACGTGCGCGTGGTCGACGCCACGCCGATCGAAGTGATCGCCGCACTCGAACCCGGCGCCGAGCTTTCGATTCTGAACGCGGTCGACATCAAGTATTTCCAGCGCGAGGCCGACACCTGGGTGCGCTTCACCATCGACAACGGCAGCGTGCTGCAGGGCAACCACGTGACGCTGGAGCGTCCGGTGCTGAAGGACTACAAGGTGCGGCAGCCCGGCGGCGGTTACGAGCACCAGCCGCGCATCGCCATCGAGTTATGCCTGGGCGTGCAGGATTTTAAAACCGAAGTGCGGCTGAACCAGCGCGAGACCTACACCGCGCCGCTGGTACTGGGCCAAGCGGATCTGTCGCGCCTCGGCAGTGTCGACGGCCAGCGCAAGTTCACCCAGGAACCGCGCTGCGTTCCGCCGCAGCGGCAGGACCAGACCTTGCCGCAGAACCCGCTGGATGCGCCTAAGAGCGTTGCGCCCAAGGGCGCGCGCATGGAGGAATCCGAGCACATCGCCGCTGCGGCGTCATCGACCCAGCCGTCGACCACGCCCACACGCAAATTTCGCTGCGACGGACGCACTTCCTGCACGCAGATGACGTCCTGCGCCGAAGCCAAGTTCTTTTTGCAGAACTGCCCCGCCGTGAAGATGGACGGCGATCACGACGGGATTCCGTGCGAAGCGCAGTGGTGCAACTGAAGATTCAGAGCCGATAGGCCGCGCGCACCAGCCGCGCGAGCAGTCGCTCTCGCAGATTCCCAGGTTGATCCAGTTGCATGTGCGTCAGCGCCGCGCGCGCTTCCTCGGCCGACGCCGGCACCGCGAATGCACGCAGCAGGCGCAACTTGCCGCCGGTACTCGCCGCGGCAGCTTTCAGCTTGCCGAGACGCTCCGCCAGCGCCAGTTCCGCCGTATTCAGATCGGACCCGAACGGCAGCTTCGGCAAGGCGCCGGACGCGAGATGCGGCTGCAAGGCCTGGGTGATCTTGTGCGGCAAGTTGTCGCAATGCGCGGCCGGAATCCGGTACTCCTGCGGCAGCTTGCCGGCTTGCTGCGCCGC
Source organism: Nevskia sp. (assembly GCA_028291645.1). Classification (GTDB taxonomy): domain Bacteria; phylum Pseudomonadota; class Gammaproteobacteria; order Nevskiales; family Nevskiaceae; genus Nevskia. Next base: position 32,920 of record JAQGNU010000100.1, on the reverse strand, counting down.
GGCCAGCAGCGCCGGCTGGCAGCGGCTATCGGCAATCGCCAGCATCGCCGCGCAGCATTCGCGATCGGTGCGGCCGCGCAGATCGGCAATGCCGTACTCGGTGACGAACAGATCGCGCTCGTGGCGCGCGATGGTCGCGTGCGGGAATTCCCAGACGACGTTCGATTCGAGTTTCCTGCCGGTGCTGCGTGTCGCCCGGAATGCCAGTATCGAGCGGCCTTCCGGCAGCTGATGCGCCATCGCAACGAAGTCGTGCTGGCCGCCGACGCCGGAGACGATCTGGCCATCGCCGAGCTGGTCTGAAATCGCAGCACCGAGCAGCGTCGCCTTCATGCAGATATTGATGAAGCGTGCGTGTCTTCGCTGCAGCCGCTCCAGCTCGTAATGCGTGTAGATGCGATTGACCTCGGCGACGCTGGTCATGTCGATCAGCGCGCGCTGGTCTTCCGGCAATGCGCGCAGCCGCTGATAGAAATCGCCCGGTCCGATGAAGAACGCGCCATGCATCGCGGCACCGCCCGGTTCGTCCGCATGCGCAACGCCGTCGACCCGCCGCTGCGCCTCGATGTCCTCGTAGACCCGGCGCCGCACGATGCCGTCTTCGAACAGTGCGAACAGCGGGTTCGATAGCAGTTCGCTGGCGACATACAGCCCGATCGCGAAACGATCGCGGCCGCCGATGCCGTCACTGTGCGCGCCGACTCCGAGCGCGCTCAACATCTGCCGGTAGCTGGCGTTATCACGCTCGCGCACGCGCAAGGCATGGCACACCGCATCGCCGAGCGCGCCGATGCCGACCTGCAGCGTGCCGCCGTCGCGCACCAGCGCACTCGCGTGCAGGCCGATCGCCCAGTCGGCCGCCGCCACCGGATTGTGCGGCACCGCGAACGGCTGATGATCCAGCGCCGGGTTGTCGACGATGAAATGGAATTTGTCGGCATCGATCGCGGCGTGATTGCCCATCCACGGCAGATCGCGATTGATCTGCGCCACCGCGGCCCAGGGATAGTCGAGCTGCTGCATCATCGGCTCGAGCTGCAGCGTCACGTCCGGATTGCATGAAAGGCTCAAGCGCTGCACGCCATCTTCGTCGCGTGCACTCACCGCCTGCAGCAGCAAGTTGACGCCGCGCGACAGCATGTCGCGCGCCACATGGGTGTAGTTGCTGCTGATGTAGTTCTGCTGCGCGCTGGCGTTGTGCAGGATCGCACCGGACTGCACGTAGAACTCGATCACACGAATGTTCGCCGGTACCTTGCGCGCGACGACATCGTCGAGATATTCGAGCCGCGGATAATCCGGCCAGACGCGCGCACGGATCGGTTTCAGCACACGCTCTTCCAGCTCGGATTTTCCCAGCGGCGGATTCAGCGACAGCGCGGTGATGATGTCGAGCGAGATCGACGCATCCGCCTTGGCGCGGCGATACAACGCATTCAGCAGCGCGTTCGGCTTGCCGATGCCCAGCGGCGTGCCCAGCACGATGCGCTTGCCGAGCTTTTGCAGAATCGCGTCGACACAGGCTTCGCAGTCGTTGAAACGGCGCGCAGTCACTTAGAGTCCATAACAGAGTGAATCGCACCTGCGACGGAGGTCATTTTTGCGCAGTGCAAGGAACGAGGAGCGCGCATGGTTATTCCATGGGCGCGACGAGAGACGCCGCAATGCGCAAAAATGGCCCCGTCCCTTCGGGTTGTTTCCAAAATTGCGCGCTGCTGCGTTGCAAGCCTTGACCATGGAACGACCATGCTCTGCGGCTCGCGCCTTGCCCCGCACAATTTTGGAAACAACGCAGGCGTGATTCACTCTGTTATGGGCTCTTAAGCATTCCAATTGCGTAGATGGTCGCGAGTATAGGCGACGCGGTGTGGCCTAAAGTTCCACCGAATGCGGTCAGGCTTCCACCGCCATCTTCAGTTTCTGCAGAGCCTGATCCCACTGCCGCGCGATCAGGTCGAGCGAGCGCCGCGCTTCTTCCAGCCGCGTGGGTTCGAACTGCCACTGGCGTTCGCGGCCGACTTTGACGTGCTGCACCAGGCCTGCATCCGCCAGCACATGCAGATGTTTGGTGACCGCCTGGCGCGTGATTGCCGTGCCGGAAGTGAGCTGTGCAATCGATACCGCGCCGCCGGCGCACAGCACAGCGACGAGCCGCAACCGCGTCTCGTCGCCAAGCGCTGCAAAGATCGGCGCAGAATTCCGCAGTGACGCGTTTTTCAGCGGCGCCTTCCTGGACGCTGCGCTACGGCGTGGCGACATGGTGCTGGATGTTCTTCATTTGTGCGCCCCAGCCGCCGCTGTTCATGCGAAACGCTTCTAGACGCCGCGACGGCGGCACACGGTCGAAGCCGGATTCGACGACGCTCACCAAGCTGCCGTCCGCAACCGCCTTCAATTCGAACTCGACCAGCGTGGTCGGTTCCTTCGAATAGTCGACGGCAGGATCAATCGCGTAGGGATGCCAGCGGAACGACAGCAAGCGTTCCGGCTCGATGCGTTCGATCAGCACGTTCCACACGATATGTTCGTAGCCCGGATGGGTAATGTTTCCCTGCACCGCTTGACCGGCCACGAAGGTTTTGCCCTTCAGCGCGACGCCGAACCAGTCGCCGAACTCCTCGGCATTCGACAGCGCGCGCCAGACCCGCGAACGCGGCGCCTTGAGCAGAATCTCTCTTTCAATACGATCGGTTGACGAGTTCATATGCTACCTCCTGGTTGCATTATAAATCGTCAGGCGTTAAATGCAATAATTTAGTTGCATATTTTTGGACTCGCTGAACCGCATCGCACGCCCATACAAATTGGAAATTACATGTAGGGCGGGAGGAGCGTCGCGCATCCGTCACGCTCACGGAAGGCGGGATTTCTCCCGCCCTACGCGGGCTTCAGATTAACCAGGGTCAAGGCCCTTCACTCTTCTGTTCGCAGAAGCGTTCGATCGCTGCCGCTATACGATCTATTGATTTACTCAATGAGACGATTGCGATAGTGCGAGCCTGCTCATCAGTGAGATCGGGCGCAGTGGGTGGATACATCCAGGCCACATCTCTGCCATTTTCATCGATAACGAACGTAAACCGTTCCATATAAGCCTAGTTCCGCTTCATCGAATCGAAGAAGTCCGAATTGGTCTTGGTTTTTCGCATGCGGTCGAGCAGCATTTCCATCGCGCCGAGCTCGTCCATGTCGTGCAGTACCTTGCGCAGAATCCAGACTTTCTGCAGATCGGCCGGCTCCATCATCAGCTCTTCCTTGCGCGTGCCGGAGCGGTTGATGTTGATCGCCGGGAACACGCGCTTCTCAGCGATGCGGCGCTCGAGATGCAGTTCCATGTTGCCGGTGCCTTTGAATTCCTCGTAGATGACTTCGTCCATCTTCGAGCCGGTATCGACCAGCGCGGTGGCGATGATGGTAAGTGAGCCGCCTTCTTCGATGTTGCGCGCGGCGCCGAAGAAGCGCTTCGGTTTCTGCAGCGCGTTGGCGTCGACGCCGCCGGTGAGCACCTTGCCGGAACTGGGGGCCACGGTGTTGTAGGCGCGCGCCAGACGCGTGATCGAATCGAGCAGGATCACCACGTCGCGCTTGTGTTCGACCAGGCGTTTGGCCTTTTCGATCACCATTTCGGCGACCTGCACGTGGCGCATGGCCGGTTCGTCGAAGGTCGATGAGATGACTTCGGCGCGCACGGTGCGCTGCATGTCGGTGACTTCTTCCGGGCGTTCGTCGACCAATAGGATGATCAGGTACACATCCGGATAGTTCGCCGCGATCGACTGCGCGATGTTCTGCATCAGGATGGTCTTGCCGGCTTTCGGCGGCGATACGATCAGGCCGCGCTGGCCCTTGCCGAACGGTGCCACCAGATCGACCACGCGCGCGGTGATGTCTTCGGTGGTGCCGTTGCCGCGCTCCATGATGAAGCGTTCGTCGGCGAACAGCGGGGTGAGATTTTCGAAGTTGACTTTCTTCTTGCTGACCTCGGGTGCCTCGTAGTTGATCGAGTCGACTTTCAGCAGCGCGAAGTAGCGCTCGTTGTCTTTCGGCGAACGCACGCGGCCGGCGACGGTATCGCCGGTGCGCAGCGCGAAGCGGCGGATCTGGCTTGGGCTGATGTAGACATCGTCGGGCCCGGCGAGATAGCTCGAATCGGGGCCGCGCAGGAAGCCGTAGCCATCCGACATGATTTCCAGCACACCTTCGCAGACGATGTGATCGCCGCGCCGCGCCGCCGCTTTCAGCAGCTGGAAAACGACATCCTGCTTCTTCGCGCGGGCGATGTTCTCCAGGCCCAGCGATTCAGCGGTTTCCAGCAATTCCGCCGCAGTCTTGCGCTTGAGTTCGGCGATGTTGAGGATTTTCGGCGGCGTCAGCGGACGCTGCTGAACGGCGACACCGCCGTCCTCGCCTTCCATCTGCATATCGCCCTGCGCGCCGCTGAGATAGGCGGCCGCCATTTCGGCTTCGGCCAGCTCCTCCATCTCCTCGGTCATGTCGACCGGCAGACCGCTGTTGCCGCCGCCTACATTGCCGTTGACATTACCGTTGCCACGGTTGTTGCCGGGATTGGCGTTGTTACCATTGTTACCGTTACCGCCGTTGTTCTGGCCGTTACGGAAATGCGGGCGGCGACGATGTTTCATTATTTATGCGAGATGTGGTTGAACGAATGCAGTCAGCTGGGCCTTGTGCACGGCGCCGACTTGCGTCGCCGCGGCCTTGCCGTCCTTGAACAGAATCATGGTGGGAATACCGCGGATCGCGAACTTCGGCGGGGTCGCCGGATTCTCGTCAACGTTGAGCTTGACGACTTTCAGCTTGCCGAGGTTGTCCGCGGCGACCTGCTCGAGAATCGGCGCGATCATGCGGCACGGCCCGCACCATTCGGCCCAGAAATCGACCAGAACGGGCTCTTTGCTCTGCAGAACGTCCTTCTCGAACGAATCGTCGGTGACCGCGGAAATGTGCTCGCTCATTTTGATGCTCCGGTTTGGAACGCGCAGTTGCGCTAAGGACATACGGGAGTGGGGGCGGATGCGCGTAAATCAATACGCGTTCCTGGACGATCTGAATTAAGATGCTGGAAGTAGTTCCGCGACTCGGCGAGTCTCGCGCGCAGTGGTAAAGCCAGAAACGCTCTGCGGCCGCCGATGTGATGTGTCTTATTTGAATCTAACTACCGAACAATTGCAAGTCTAATGCAAGTCTCCGCCGACGAAGCCAGCTCCAGCCCCACCCTTGCGGAGGGCGCCGAAGCGGGCGTCGTGGCCGCTACACCGAAGCATTTGAGCGAACTGTCGTTCTACCAGCTGCCGCTGCACCCGGCGCTGCAGGAAGGCCTGCGCAAGCTCGGCTTCGGCCACTGCACGCCGATCCAGGCAGCCACACTCCCCTTGGCGCTGAACGGCCAGGACGTGGCCGGCCAAGCGCAAACCGGTACCGGCAAGACCGCCGCTTTCCTGCTGGCGACGATGCACCACCTGCTGACCCAGCCGCGCAGCGGCGACCCCGAACTCGACGGCGGCCAGCCGCGCGCCTTCATGCTGGCACCGACGCGCGAACTGGCGCTGCAGATCTACAACGACGCGATGGCGCTCGGCGGCACCACCGGCCTGCGCATGACGGTGGTCTACGGCGGCACCGGCTACGACTCGCAGCGCAATGCGCTGAGCGCCGGCGTCGACATCCTGATCGGCACGCCGGGCCGCCTGATCGACTATTTCAAGCAGGGCATCTACAAACTCAACGGCGTCGAAGTGCTGGTGCTGGACGAAGCCGACCGCATGTTCGATCTCGGCTTCATCGCCGACATCCGCTTTCTGATGCGGCGCATGCCGCGCCCCGGCGCGCGCCTCAACATGCTGTTCTCGGCGACGCTGTCACACCGTGTGCTGGAGCTCGCCTACGAGCACATGAACAACCCGACGCGGATCGAGATCGAGCCCGAACAGGTCACCGCCGAGCGCGTCACCCAGTCGCTGATCCACGTTGGCAACGAGGACAAGCTGCCGATGCTGGTCGGCCTGCTACGCCATCACGCACCGTCGCGCACGATGGTGTTCCTCAATACCAAGCGCGGTGCCGAGGAAGTCGAGCTGGCGCTTAACGCCAACGGCTTCAAATCCGCCACGCTGTCCGGCGACGTGCCGCAGAACAAGCGCGAGAAACTGCTGGAACAGTTCAAATCCGGCGAGCTGCCGATCCTGGTCGCCACCGATGTCGCCGCGCGCGGCCTGCACATCACCGGCGTCACCCACGTCATCAACTACGACCTGCCGCAGGATGCGCAGGATTACGTGCACCGCATCGGCCGCACCGCGCGCGCGGGCGCTTCCGGCGACGCCATCTCGCTGTGCTGCGAAACCTGGGTGTATTCGCTGCCGGATATCGAGAAGCTGATCGGCATGCGCATTCCGACGCTGTCCGATGCCGACCAGCTGATGCCGGCCGACTACGTGCCGACCAAGGCACCGCGCCGCGATCGCAGCGGGCGTCCGGGCGGCGGCCGACCCGGCGGTGGCAGAGGTCGTCCCCCGCCGCGCAACAACTCGACACGTCCGCGGCGCTAGGCGCGCCGCCCCGCAAACATCCGGAACAAAGCCGGCGCCAGCAGCACTGCGCCGAGCATGTTCGCCGCGAACATAAACACCAGCAGTTCGCCCATGTCGCGCTGGAACTGCAGATCCGAAAAGATCCAGCTGGCGACGCTGCCGGTCAGGCACACGCCGGTGAAGATCACCGCCTTGCCGGTGCGCCGCAAAGTCTCGACGTAGGCCTGGCGTACGCTCAAACCCTGCTGCACCTGCTGCTGCAGCAGATCGTAGATGTAGATGCCGTAGTCGACGCCGATGCCGACCGCCAGCGAGACCACCGGCAGCGTCGCCACTTTCAGGCCGATGCCGAGCGCGTCCATCAGCGCATTGGCGAATACCGACACCATCAGCAAGGGAATACCGATCGTCAGCAGACCGGTGAACGAGCGGTAGGACAGCAGGATCAGCAGCGCGATCACCGCATACACCCAGAACAGAATCGTCAACTCCTTGGCCTTGACCACTTCGTTGGTCGCCGCCATCACACCGACGTTGCCGTAAGCGCTGGCGAAGTTCACCGGGCAGACGCGCGTCTGCGCGTGGAATTGCGCGTCCGCCTTGGCAGCAGCCTCGGTCAGCGCCAGCAGATGCGTGTCGGCCGCGATCGCGGCATCGCTGGCGCCGTGTGCGCGCAGTTCGCTGCTGTAGCGCTTCAAGGCTTCGCTGCGCAGGCCCGCCTGACGCCGTGCGTCGCTCTTCGCGGCGCAATACTGCGCGTCCACTTCGGGATGGCGGCTGAAGAAATCTTCGGCATTCTCGCGATTCAATCGCTGCGCGGCCGCGACGATGCCGGCGATGGTGGTCGCGCGATGATCCGTGGTGTAGGCCGTCACCGGCATCACGCTGCAATCCTTGTTGAGCAGGCCGGACGACACCGGAATGCCGGACGTAACTACCAGCACGTCGCGGTTGCGCGGCAGCACGTTGAACTTGGGACTGCCGTCCATCAGCGTCGCGTACGATTGCCGCACCGCCGTGGTCAGTGCGCGCGTCGCCTGTACGCCGGCGACATTGTCGAGATGCCAGCGGAATTGCTCGATCTGTTCCATCACTTCGTACTGCACGCAGGCGTCGGCATCGGTTTCGGCGATGAACACCAACTGGTCGATGCCGATCGCGAAGCTGCGGCTGATCGCGCGCGCATCCTGGTTGTAGATCGAATCGGAGCGCAGTTCCGGCACGCCGTTCTCGGCATCGCCGATCACGCGGCGCTGCTGCACCCACAGGGATGCCGCGAGCACCACTGCCGCGCAGCTCAGCAGCGCAATCGCGACCGGCTTTTCGGTGACGACCGACAGCGCCTGCCAGAGCCGCTCGCCGGCGCGCAGTTGAGCCTGGCGCTGTTTGCGAAATGCTGCAAGCTTGCGCAGCCGCAAGCCCGACAGCCAGATCGGCATCATGATCTTGTTGGTGACGATCACCGCCAGCATGCCGAGACAGGCGTTCAGCGACATCTCGCGGATGCTGCCGATCGGCACCAGCGCAATCGTCAGGAAGCCGGCGACATTGGTGACCAGCGCGATGCTGCCGGGAATGAACAGGCGCCGGAACGTGCTGCGCGATGCTTCGAATGACGAAGCACCGGCGACGACCTGGTCGGCCCAGGTGTTGACGTACTGGATGCCATGACTGGTGCTGACCGCCAGCACCAGGAACGGCACCATGATCGCGAACGGATCGGCGCCGTAACCCAGCGTGCGCAGCAGGCCGAATTCCCACACCACCGCGACCAGCGAACAGACCAGCGGCAGCAGTGCGAGACGCACGCTGCCGAGATACCAGCACAGCGCCAGCATGGTGCCGACCACGGTCAGCACGAAGAACAGCAGCACCTGCCCGGCCGCGTCGGTAACGTCGCCGACGACCTTGGTGAAGCCGATGATGCGCAGATCGACGTCGGGCCGGTATTGCGGATTCGGCGCCGCCTCGACTTCGAGTTCGCGCCCCGGTATGCGGAAGATTTCGAGTTCGCCGGCGTCGTTGATGCGACTTACCGGCACCGAGCGCAGCCACAGCCAGCGGCGTGGATCGTGAAAGGTTTCGGCGACCACCGCGCCGGCCGCGAACGGCGCATGCGCCCGCTTCAGCTTGTAGGCGTAGCGCGTGGCACTGCGGAAGCGGCCGCGCACGCCGTCCTCGATTGCATCGGCGACCGCCGCCAGATCGATCGCGCGGCCGCTGGCCGGATCGCGCTCCAGCACCTCGGCGCTGATCATCGCGCTGTGCTGATCGATGCTGACCAGCCAACCGCGCAGACCGGCCTTGGCGACATTGCTCTGAATCTGCGCGAATGTCTCGGCGGTGGGCGCATATTCGCGCGGCACCACGTCACCGCCTTCGAGGCCACCGTTGACGACTTCGACGTAACGCACGTTCGGCGTTACCAGCGAATACAGGTGTGTGCGATCGATGCCCGGCGTGAGGCCGACGACCTGCGTGGCCGCGCGCAGTTCGCGCAGGAAGGCATCGTTGTAGATGTCGCCATCGCGCGATTCCAGCGCGATCAGCAGCGTATTGGCGCCGGCCAGCTGATCGCGATATTGCCGGTACACCTGCATGTACGGATGATCGAGTGGAATCGATTTCTCGAAGCCGGCATCGGGCCTTATGCGCAGCGCCTGCGCGGCCAGCAACAAGGTTGCGACAATCAGCAGTGCTATGACGATGGGCCGGCCGCGGCGGCCATAGATCAGCGGCTCGAGGACGCCGAGGATGGTTTGCGCAGAAAAGCGTCCAGCGGCGGGCGGTGGCATCGCGATCAGCGCGCGGCGATCAGATCGGCCAAGGCCGGCATGCAGGCGGGTGCTGCGCCGGACTCATGCAATCGGCAGCAATTCGACCAGGCGATCGACCGCGGTGAAATCCGGCATCTCGCGCCGCGGCCGCTGCGAATCCGGCTGACGGATCGCGACGACATGCGCGAAGCCGTGGTTCAGTGCTTCGCGCAGCACCGCCAAGCTGTCGTCGACGAACAGCGCGCGCGCCGGGTCGAACAGATGCTGCGCGCGCAATGCCGGCCAGAAGCGCGGGTCTTCCTTCGGTGCGCCGAAGTCGTGCGACGACAGGATGCGGTGAAAATGCGGCTCGAAGCCGGTCTGCGCCATCTTCAGCTGCCAGCTATGGCGATGCGCGTTGGTCACCAGCCAGAGCTGGCGGCCGCTGTCGCGCACCGCCTGGATGAACTCGGCCGAGCCCGGCAGCGGCGCGATGCGCGCGCGGATTTCGCGCTTGAGGCCGGCGATGTCGAGGCCGGTCAGTTCGCTCCAGTAATCCAGGCAGTACCAGTTCAGCTGCCCGCGCGCCGACTCGAAACGCGGTGCCAGCGCCGCAATCGCAGCCTCAACGCTGAGACCGTGCAGCTGCGCATAGCGCTGCGGCACCAGCTCGCTCCAGAAATAGTTGTCGAACGCCAGATCGAGAATGGTGCCGTCCATGTCGAGCAGCACATGATCGATGCCGTTCCAATCGACGATCGCGTTGGTGCAGCACTGCGGGGCGGTAACGGCGTTCATGCCGTTATCATACCGGCTCGACCTCCCTACGCCCGCCCGCTCCGCCCATGAATTCCCAGCTGCCGCTGCCGTCTCTGCTCGAACAGACCCTGCGCATCGCGCGCGACGCGGGCGCGGCAATCATGCAGGTCTACGCCTCCGACATCGCGGTGACGCAGAAGGACGATCGCTCGCCGCTGACGCAGGCCGATCTGGCCGCGAACCGGCTGATCACCGACGACCTGGCCAAGCTCGATCCGCTGCTGCCGCTGTTGTCGGAGGAAGGCGCCGCGCTGCCGTTCGCAACGCGCCAGGGCTGGTTGCGCTACTGGCTGGTCGATCCGCTCGACGGCACCAAGGAATTCATCAAGCGCAATGACGAATTCACCGTCAACATCGCGCTGATCGAGAACGGCGTGCCGATCCTCGGCGTGGTGCATGCGCCTGCGCTCAAGGTGACTTATCTCGCCGCGCGCGGCGTCGGCGCGTTTCGCGAGCGCGATGGCGCGCGCGTCGCGATCACGACGCGGCGCACGCCAGCGCACCCCTGCCTGGTGGTGAGCAAGTCGCACAGGGATGCCGCGCTTGATGCTTTCCTCAAACATGCACCGGCGCACGACGAAGCCAGTCGCGGCAGCTCGCTGAAGTTCTGCCTGGTGGCGGAGGGCTCGGCCGATTTCTATCCGCGCACCGGCCCGACCTCGGAATGGGACACCGGTGCCGGCCAGTGCGTCGCCGAAATCGCCGGCGCCACCGTGCTGACGCTGCCGGAGTGGGCGCCGCTGCGCTACAACGGCAAGGAATCGCTGTTGAATCCAGGATTCGTCGTCATCGGCGATCCCGCCTACGGCTGGCGCGACAAGCTCAAAGCCGCCGCCTGAAATGAGCCGCACCGCGACCCGCGTACGCATCCGCAGCACGCTGGCAGACTGGGGCGTGACCGAGGACGTGGTCGCGCGCCGGCGGCTGCCGATCCATGCCGAGGCCCGCAGCCTGGCGTTCGCCGGACTCGGCGCCGACGGCCGCGACAAATTCCTCGCACCGCGCGCCGCACGCGCCTGGCAGGCGATGCACGCGGCGGCGCAGGCGGACGGCGTCGAACTGCTGCTGCTGTCGGCATTCCGCAGCTACGACTTCCAGATGCAGCTGATCCGCGGCAAGCTGGCGCAGGGCCGCGCGATCGACGAAGTCCTCACCGTCAATGCGCCGCCCGGCTGCAGCGAGCATCACAGCGGCCGCGCGGTCGACATCGGCGCCAGCGGCACGCCGCCACTGGAGGAAGCGTTCGAACGCAGCGCCGCCTTCGCCTGGCTCAGCGCGCATGCCGGCCGCTTCGGCTTCTGGTTGTCGTATCCGCGCGGCAATGCCGAAGGCTATCTGTACGAGCCTTGGCACTGGTGTTGGCACCCCGCACGCGATTTAACCTAGCTTGAGTGCCGACTTGATGCGGCCACTGCCGCGTTCGATCAGCGCATAGCTGAGTGCACCGCAGACCAGCGCCGCGACGAGATTGAACGGCCAGGTGCTCCACAGCCACGGCCGCAAGTAGACCTCCTCCGGACCAGAGAACAGTTGCTGCCACAGGTAGACGCTGTAGGACCACAGGCCCAGTACGCGCAGCGGCGTCGACGACAACAGTCGCGTCCAGCGATCGTGATGCTGCACCGTTTCCGCCAGCAGCAGGAACACCGTAGCCGGCATCAGGATCGCATCGAGCGGCACCCACAGCCACGGCGTCCAGTGCTCGTTGCGCAACCACGCGACCACGCAAGCCAACAGTGCCAGCAGCGCCAGCAGACGCCCGCGATACGGCAGCGCTTCGAGTCGCGCCAGCAGCGTGCTGTTGCCGCGCTGGATCAGCAGGGCCAGCAGGCAACCGGCGGCGAGGTACGGCAGATACGGCAGCAGATTGCGCACCGGCGCCCAGCTGAATTCGCAGATCAAGGCGATCACCGGCGCGGCGGCGATCACCACCAGCAGACCACGCGCCAGATCGCGCCGCGCGAAAAACGCGACGAACAGCAAGGGCCACACCGCGTAGAACTGTTCCTCCATCGACAGGCTCCAGGTGTGGCCGAAGAACCAATCGCTGCCGCCGAACCAGCCGGGGATCGCGAGATCGCGGGTGAACGTCGCCGCACCCCAGAACGAAGGCCAGGACCAGCTGAACAGGCCGGCGGCCGACGCCGTTGCGAAGCCCGCCATCATCACCGCCAGCGGCGGCAGGATGCGCAGCGCGCGACGTGCCCAGAAATGCCTGAGGCTCAGGCGTCCGCTGCGCTGGCGTTCGCGCACCATCAGGTAGGTGATGATGAAGCCGCTGATCGCGAAGAATAGTTCGACGCCGATGACGCCGACTGTGCGTAAGCCGCTCAGCCACTCAGGGTGCCCGGCGACGCGGCCGCTGTGGCCGATCAGCACGATGACAATCGACAGCGCACGCAGACCGTCGAGCCCTTCGATGCGGTTGGTCGCCACCGACTTCGTCTGTGCTGTGCGCAGATGTTCGCCGATTGCGGGCGTCGCACAAGCTGCAGCTTCGCGCAGCAGCCGCTGCCTTGGCAGGGAAGTCCGATTCATGACTCTTTAGCGACCACAGCGACGCGGCGAGGTTCGCAAATGGATGTACCCGCTAGCGGCTTAACCCACCATTGCAGACAGCATCTGCGCGCCAATCAAATCGGAACTTCGCTGAAATCCTTCGCCTGCGGATGGTCCGGCGACGGTTTTGCGCGCGCATCGCGCAGCAGCTGGCAGGTCTTGAAATCCGCCGCGCGCGCGGCATCGAGTTCTTCGGCGATGTCGGACAGGAACAGCACCGCCTCGCCTGGCAATTCGATCGCCTGCCGGATCGCGTGATACGACACCGCTTCGCGTTTACCGCCGACGCGCGTATCGAAGTAGCCCGAGAACAGCGGCGTCAGATCGCCGGCATCGCTATGACCGAAAATCAGTTTCTGCGCTGCGACCGAACCCGACGAATAGACGTACAGCTTGAGCCCCTGCGCATGCCAGCGGCGCAGATACACCGAAGTATCGGAATAGACGTGCCCTTTCAATTCGCCGGCCGCATAGCCCTGCGCCCAGATCAGGCCCTGCAGCGATTTCAGCGGTGTCGCCTTGCGGTCCTCGTCGATCCAACGTTCGAGGACGTCGGCCGCCTGCTCGAGCGACAGCGCGCGCTGCTCGAGCTGCGCCACTTCGGCTAAGGCTTCGCGCACCGCCGCAGCGGACATATGCGCATGCAGGTAGGCGCGCAGATGGGTCTTCGCATAAGGGAATAGCGATTGGTGCACGAAGTCGATCGACGAGGTGGTGCCCTCGATATCCGTCACAATAGCTTTAATCATAGGCGCGGATTCTAACGGCTATTCATTGCCGCAATTAGACTTGAACACGCACTGGGGACATCGGCAAACTTGTCGCACCAACTTGCAAACGCATCCATGCCCGAGGCAACGCCGCTGACGCCGCTGCAGCTGCGCATCGTCTGGACCAGCTGGATCGTCGGCGCACTGGCGCGGCTGCTGTATGTCGACGTGGTCCATCCGGCGACGCGCTTCATGTTCAGCGATATGTACGGCTATGTCGATCGCGCGCGCCATTTCTTCGACGGCCATCCGAAGACGATTGCGGACACGATTTACCCGCCGGGCGCTTCGATCTTTTTCGGACTGTTGTACAAACTCGATCCCGCCTGGAACCTCAGCACCGTGGTGCAGTGGCTACTGTCGCTCGGCACCATGGGCCTGGTGTGGTCGCTGGCGCGGCGCTTGTATGGCACCAACGTGGCGATCGTCGCACTGGCGATGGTCGCGCTGTATTTTCCGCTGATCCACTACGCCGGCCTGTTCCTGGCCGAGAATCCGTTTACTTTTTTCATGCTGCTGACGCTGCGCCTGTTCGTCCACGCGATCGAAGCCGAACAACGCCGGCGGGCACTGGCCTGGGCCGTCCTGGCAGGACTTTGTGCGGGCATCGCCGCCTCGTTCAAGACGACGATACTCGGGCCACTCGCAGTCACCGGCCTGCTCTACGCCGGGTTCTCGATCAAGCACCGCCGGCCGTACTGGGTGTCGCTCAGCGCGGCGGTGCTGCTCGGGGTGGCCACGCTGGTGGTGCCGATGAGCCTGCATTGCACGCGACTCACCGAGGGCAAGTTCTGTCTGGCCGCGACCAATGGGCCGATGAACATCCTGCAGGGCCACTACGGCAACAAGTTCATGTTCCACTGGCACGATTCGGCGCGTAACTATTACTTCAATTTCGGCAGCCCGACGGCCTCCTTGCGCGGCTATACCGAGTCAGTCGATCTGCCGTTCGGCGCCTATGACGCCGCCGCCAACATGAAGCTGGTGCGCGCGTACATCGCTGAACATCCGGGCGCGGCCCTGCTGCAGAGTTGCACCAACATGCTCGACCTGTTTTCCGGTTCGACGATCTGGCCGCAGGCGACGCTGTTCCGCAAGGATTTCGGCGCGGTCTACCAATGGCTGTTCTGGTGCTTCATCCTGCTGCCGGCCGCGGTCCGCATCGGCCTGCGCTGGCGACCGATGATGCAGCTTGCGGCCGACAGCTTGCGTGAATGGCTGTTGCTGGGGCCGGTGCTGGGCCTGATGGCGCTGGCGTTCATCGCCGAGGGTGAGGTGCGCTACCGGGTGCCGTTCGACGGCCTGCTGATCATCCTGGCGGCGCAAAGCTACGTCGCGCTGGCGCAGCGTTTGCGGCGCCGGTGCACGACCGCGCCAGCGCATTCCGCGGCAAGGCTTTACTCTTCCGCATCTTCCGCGGGCAACGGCGCCTATGACCAGTGAGTCCCCCCATCGATTGAGTTCGGACCCAGCACCGCAGGTCAGCCTGGTCATCCCGATGTACAACGAACGCGATGGTCTCGACCATCTGTTCTCGACCTTGCTGCCGATCATCGGCGCGGCGACCGAAAGCTTCGAGATCGTGGTCGTCAACGACGGCAGCAGCGACGACACGCTGCAGCGGCTGCTCGACTGGCAGTCGCGCCTCGCGCAGTTGCGCGTAATCGATCTGTCGCGCAACTTCGGCAAGGAAGCCGCGCTGACCGCCGGCCTGCAGCACTGCCGTGGCGCTTGTGCAATCACGCTGGATGCCGATCTGCAGGACCCGCCGGAACTGATCGTCGAGATGCTGGCGCGCTGGCGTGAAGGCTACGAGACCGTGGTCGCCGTGCACGCCGAGCGCAGCACCGATCCCTACATGCAGCGCCAGCTGTCGAGCGGCTTCTACCGGCTGCTGAATGCGGTATCTGAAATGCGCTTCGTGCCGCATGCCGGCGATTTCCGCCTGCTCGATCGCTGCGTCATCGACGCCTTTCTGCAACTGCCCGAGCGTACCCGCTTCAACAAGGGCCTGTTCGCCTGGATCGGTTTTCGCCCGTATCTGATCAAGCATCACCGACCGGCGCGCACCCGCGGCAAGAGCGCTTTCAATTTCCGCCGCCTGTTGCATCTGGCGACCGATGGCATCACCTCGTTCAGCCTGTTTCCGTTGCGGCTGTGGATGTACGTCGGCACGGTGATTGCGGGATTGGCGTTCGTCTACGGCAGCTTTATCGTGCTGCGTACGATCGTGCTGGGCTCCGATGTGCCGGGTTACGCGTCGATCATCGTTGCGGTGATGTTTCTCGGCGGCATCAACCTGTTCAGCATCGGCGTGCTCGGCGCCTACGTCGGCCGCATCTTCCTCGAATCGAAGCAGCGGCCGCTGTACGTCGTGCGGCGCGCACATGAACCATCCGCGACTGCAGCCGCTAACGAATCGCGATGAAACTCCTGCAGCACCTCAAGCCGCTGCTGCCGCAGCTGCTGCGTTTCGGCATCGTCGGCCTGCTCGCGACCGCAACGCATGCAGCGATCTACGGCTACGCAGTGAGCAAGACAGCGATTCCGCCGCTCACCGCCAATCCGGCCGCGTTCGCGGTGGCGTTCGCGATTTCGTTCGTCGGCCATCGCTACTGGACCTTCGCCGAGCAAAATGCGGAACACGCGCTGCCAAAGTTTTTCGCGACCGCGCTGCTGGGCTTCTGCAGCAATCAGTTCATCACCTGGCTGCTGGTCGAATATCTGCATCAACCCGCGCTGCGCGTGCTCTACGGCATCTTCCTGGTGACGCCGGTGCTGGTCTTCCTGTTCAGCAAATACTGGGCTTTCGCAGCACCGCGCTAACGCGGACCTTACTTCGGCTTCAGCGAAAACAGGTCGTCGGTCTTCTTGCTGCGTGCCGCGATCGCAGACGCCGACTCGCCGCGAAACACCGCCTGCACGTCGGCGATGATGTCGGGGCGATACAAGTAGCCCCAATGCTGCACCAAGGTTTCCTTAAGTCCGATCAGCAAGCCGCTGCGGCGCAGGATCTGCTCGGCGTTGGCAGCGAACTGATCGAGGTCGGGGACTTTGCCGGCAGTCGTCAACACATCATCGGTGACATCGACGACGACGGTCCGTGGCGGGATATCGGCGATGTCCTTGGGCCCGTGCCGGCCTAATCGCTTCTCGCGATTCTTGGTGGTCTCCGAAATCAGCAGCGCCTCGTCGTGGTGATTGCAGTAGACGTGCGTGCGGTCGCTGTACTCGTTCAGATTCGCCAGCGGCTGCTGCGGATCCAGCACGCTCCAATCGGCATCCGCATTCAGCAGCACGACTTCGCTGAACAGGTTCAGATGCAGACCATCGAAGCCGTTGACTACTTTGCAGAATGCGTCCAGCACCTGGTTGCCCATCGAGTGCGCGGCCAGGTGCAGCTTGCGGCCGCAGTAAGGCACCGCGGATTTGCCGGCGAACGAACTCGCATAGAACTCGCCGACCTTGCGGAACAAGCGGCCGAGCGCACTGCCGCTGTCGAGCGCGATCGGCTGGTCGCTGTGATATTTGAGGACATCGCCGAACGACGGCCAGCTGAAATAAACGATCTGCGCGATCGGGCTGCGGGCGTCGGCGACGTACAACTCGTGCAGCTTGGCGAGATGCCGTAGCGAGTCGACCCAGGAATAGTTGAAGCCGTGCAGAAACACCAGCGTGTCGCCCTTGTCTGCGGGTGCATTGCTCATCGCCTGATACAGACTCAGAAAAATCTGCGCGGTGCCTTTCAGGCGATCGGGATCAGCCTGCGGATCAGCCGGCCGATAGCTCGAATCGGCCTTGTCCGGAATCAGTTCGACCGCGGCCCGGTAGGCGTCGTCGCTGGCGTCCGCGGCCGGCACGGTGAACTTGGCGATACGGAAACTCGGCAGCGGTTCGTGATCTTTTTCGTTGACGGTTTCGCGGCCGCCGACTTTGACGATCTGCCGATTGGTGATGATCCAGTGATCCATAAAACCCCCTGCGCTTGAGGTGAGACTGCAAAATCCGGCCGCTACCCGCGGCTTGTCAGCCTACCGAATACCCAGGCGCGAGACTGCCTGCCATGCCGCGCCGACGCTGAGCCGAGGATCACATTTGTGCTTGAGCGGCGCGTGGCGCGGGCGCCGAGCCCGGCATCGACGCGCAGTCACCGATGCCTTAAACGACAAAGGCCGCCTCGCGGCGGCCTTTGTGCTGCAAGCATGAAGCGACCTAGGCCGCTTGCTGATAATGCGGCGCTTCCAGGCGCGGGAAACGATCGGCAATCGGATCGCCGGTAAATTTCGCGACCCAGCCATCCGGCGTGATGAACAGGCGGATCGCCTTGAAGCGCGGTGCCGGCCCCATGTCGAACCAGTGCGTATAGCCGGCCGGCACCGAGATGAGGTCACCGCGCGTGCACAGCGCACCGTAAACCTTGCCTTCCGCATGGATGTAGAACAGGCCTTCGCCTTCAACGAAGAAGCGCACTTCGAATTCGTCGTGGATGTGCTCGCTCAAGAACTTGGCTCGCAGCGCCTGCTGCTGTGGGTGCTCGGGGTACATGCTGATGACGTCGACCGACTTGAAGCCGTATTCGTTCATCAGCCGGTTGACCGAGCCGCGATAGGCTTCGATCACTTCGTCCTGGGTGGCCTGTGCGTCGAGCACGCGGCTGGCTTCCCAGCGCTGGAAGTCGACACCGACCGTCGCCAACTGGCTGCGGATGCCGTCGAAATCCGTATGCACGGAAATCGGACCGCCGGATTCTTGATAAACACGTAATTCGCTCATGCGGGTTCCTTCTGATTCCACAACTCACACTCAAACATAAATTCCAGCGCCTCGACGCGATGCCGCGCCTGCGCCACGTTGTCGCCCCAGGCGTACAAGCCATGACCTGCGATCAGGTACGCCGCCGGCAGTTGATGCCCTTTCATATGGGCATCGACCCGCTGGCTCAAGCGCGCAATGTCCTGGTCGTTCTCAAACACCGGCACTTCGACCACGGTTTCCGGTTCAGAAATCCCCGGCAAAATTTTTAATAGCTCGTAAGCCTGCAGACGCACCCGATCGCTGCGCCGCGACAACACGGTATTCGCCACCGTATGCACATGCAGCACCGCGCCGATGGACGGATCGAAACGGTAGAGCTGCGCATGCAGACCGGTCTCGTACGAGGCCTTGCGACCGGCCTGCAACGGCTTGCCATGCAGATCGGCGACCAGGAAGTCGTCGTTGCTCAGCTCGCCCTTGTGCACGCCGGAGACGGTGATCAGCATGCGGTCGAGCGCCAGCCTTGCGGAGAAATTACCGCCGGTCGCCGGCACCCAGCCGCGCCGATGAAACAGCGCGCCGGCGGCGACCAGCTCGTCGGCCAGTCGTGATTGCAGCACAGCACTGGTAATCGCTTGTTCCATTCCGTCCCGACCCGGGAGAAGTGAGCACGCTAGGCGATTTGGCACGCCCGAGCAACGCCTAAAAATAGAACATCTGCGTGACGCTGGCGCGAACACCATTCGTATCGCACAAACAAAAATGCCGCCTGCACCGGCGGCATTTTCAAAACTAACGCCGGGCTTACTTGATCTTGGCTTCCTTGAACAGCACGTGCTTGCGCGCAACCGGATCGTATTTCTTGAATTCCAATTTGTCGGGCGTGTTCTTCTTGTTCTTGGTCGTCGTGTAGTAATAGCCCGTGTCGGCAGTCGACACCAGCTTGATTTTGTCGCGTTCTTTCTTGGCCATGAGGGGCTCCTTTAGACCTTTTCGCCGCGGGCGCGGATTTCGGCGAGGACTGTTTCCAGGCCCTTCTTGTCGATCACGCGCATGCCGTTGGCGGACACGCGCAGGCTGATGAAGCGCTGCTCGGTCTCCAGCCAGAAGCGATGGGTATGCAGGTTCGGCAGGAAGCGGCGGCGAACCTTGTTGTTGGCGTGCGACACCGTATTACCAACGATCGGCTTTTTGCCGGTTACTTGGCAGACTCTGGACATGGTGAAACTCGGTTGGACGCGGCGGGTTGAACCGCGAAAGGGCGCGAAGTTTAGCGGCCAGCGCCGCCGAAGGCAATAGAACCCGCCGCATCGACCTGCCGCATCGTCGCAGGCGCTAAGCCTTCGATCACAGCCAGCCGCGCTCGGCAAAGCTGGCCGGTGCGCCTTCGCCGATCACCAGATGGTCGAGCACGCGGATGTCGACGGTCGCCAGCGCCTGCTTGAGCCGCTCGGTCAACGCACGATCGGCCGCCGAGGGCTCGGCATTTCCGCTCGGGTGATTGTGCGCGAAGATCAATGCGGCTGCGCCGCTGGCCAGCGCGCGCTTGACCACCTCGCGCGGGTAAACGCTGGCCGAATCGATGCTGCCACGTGCCAGCACCTCGAACAGGATCACACGATGCTGGCTGTCGAGAAAGATCGCGGCGAAGGCCTCAACATCGAGATCGCGCAGGCGCGCGGCGAGGAAGCGGCGTGTGGCCTGCGGATCGGACAGCAGATCGCGTTGCACCAGTTCCTGCGCCAGATTGCGCCGCGCCATTTCCAGCACTGCCTGCAGTTGCGCGAACTTGGCCTCGCCCAGTCCCTTCGCCAAGCAGAACTCGGCCTGCTCGGCGCGCAGCAGCGGGCGCAGGCCGCCGAAACGGCTCAGCAGGTCGCGCGCCAGATCGACCGCGGTTTTGCCGGGCACGCCGGTACGCAGGAAAATCGCCAGCAGTTCGGCGTCGGACAGCGCCTCGGGTCCGCGCGCCAGCAGTTTTTCGCGCGGACGCTCGCCTTCGGGCCAGTCTGTAATCGGCATGCAGAGCTTCCCACTACGGAAGAGCCCTCAGTTTTGCAGCAGCGGCGGCAGCGGACAGTGCAGTGCGCCACAAACCGCGCGCAGCAGTTCGGCTTCGACCAGCGTGATGCGCTCATCCGCCGACAGCAGGACCACCAAGCCTTCGATCAGGCGCTGTTTGCCGGCCGGTTGCAGCTGGTCGAGTTGCTTCAAGGCTGCATCGAGTGCGGCGGTCCAGTCCGGCGGCGGTGTGTAGGCGAGGCCAGCGTTTGGAAACACGCGTTCGGCGCCGGCTGCGAAAGCGCGCTGCGAGATTTCCGGATGGGTGTCGCCCTGCTCGGCCAGCACCGACAGCAGCGTCACCACCGCATCGCGACAGTCGTCGAGACGCTGCGCGCCGACCTGGCCGCCGAACACCGGCGCCAGCACGTCGGCGATCTGGTCGCGCACCAACCGCGCCAGGCAATACTCGAACACCTGCACGGCGCCGTCGGCCATCACCAGCGACCACACACCGCGCATGAGACGGATCAGTTCGTTACGCGTGCGTCGGCGCAGTGCCGGCAATGCCAGCGCGGCGAGCGGTAGACGCTGCACACGATGCAACGCGTCGCTGCGCGCCAGCAGTGCTTCGACGCCGGCGCGACGTGCAGCGCCGTATTCGATCTCGATCGTTTTCAATTGCTGCGCACGCAGTTCCGACGCAGCGTCGACCAGCAGCGCCATGACGACGTCGCCGGCGCGAACTTCGTCGCGCGCAGCGGCAAGCCAGTCGTCCGGCATCGCGCGATGCAGCGCCATCGCGCTGCGATAATCGTCTTCGCCCGGGTTGGCGACCTGCGCGGTGATCGTCGCCGGTGCAATCGCGCTGCCGCTGGCGGCGACGAAATCGCTCATCACTGCCGGCGCTTCATCCTCGGCGATGTAGTTCGGATCGTTCCAGACCAGCGCTTCCTGTCTCAGCGTGCCGGGATTGAACTGCGGATCGAGCCGGCGGATGCGATCGACGATCGGCGGATGCGTCGCATACAGCCCCGACAAACCGACGCCATCGCCGAACAGCATGTGTGCGACTTCCTCGCCGTGCACGGTCTGGAATTGCGTGCCGACATCGAGGCCCGCCGCTTTCTTCAGCGCACCGGCGAGCCCTTCGGTCTGCCGCGTGAACTGCACGGCGGAAGCGTCGGCCAGATACTCGCGGCTGCGCGACACGCTGGCCTTGATCAGACGGCCGAAGAACACGCCGATGTAGCCGAACACCATGATCGCCAGCCCCACCACGACGATACCGCCGCCGCCATCGCGCTTGGAATCGCCGCGCGGGCTGAAGTAGAGAATCTGGCGCGCAATCACGGTCAGCACCAGGATGCCGAACAGCAGGCCCATCAGGCGGATGTTGAGCCGCATGTCGCCATTCAGCAGATGCGAAAACTCGTGCGCGATGACGCCCTGCAGCTGATCGCGCGTGAGTTTCTCCATCGCGCCGCGCGTGACGGTAATCGCTGCATCCGCCGGCGAATAACCGGCGGCGAAGGCATTGATGCCGGGCTCCTGTTCGAGCACGAAAATCTGCGGCACCGGCACGCCGGACGCGATCGCGATTTCCTCGATGATATTGCGCAGGCGCCGATGCTGCGGGCTGGCGGTATCGGGCGACACGAAGGTCGCGCCGAGCGAACGCGCCACCGCAGCACCACCGGACGACAGCGAGACGATGCGATACAGGCTGGCGAGTCCGATCACGCCCAGCACCAGGATCGAGGTGCCGATGAAAATCGGCAGCGCCGGAATCGGCGACGTGCCTTCACCACCGCTGCCGCTGCGGATTGCGATCACCGCGACCAGGTCGATCGCCGCGACGATGGTCAGCACTGCCAGCGCGAACAACAGCATCATGCGGCGCGTCTGGCCGCGCGCGCGCGCTTGCTGCTCGAAGAAGTCCATCGCCCGGCTTAACCGGTGCCCGTCACTGTTCTAGAAACTCAGGTGAACGAGACTTTCGGCGCTGCGCGCTGTTCCGGCTTCTCGATCTCCAGCGACTGTGCTGGCGCGAAGTTGAAGGTATTGGCGACGAAGCTGCTCGGGAACACTTCGCGCTTGTTGTTGTAGCTCAACACCGCGTCGTTGTAGGCCTGGCGCGCGAAAGCGACACGGTTTTCGGTCGAGGTCAGCTCCTCCGACAGCTGCATCATGTTCTGGTTGGCCTTCAGATCCGGGTAAGCCTCGGACAAGGCGAACAGGCGACCGAGGCTCTGCGTCAGCGCGTTGTCGGCGCCGGCAAGCTGTTGCATCGCCTGCGCATCGCCGGGATTGGCGGACGCCGCTTTCAGTCCGCTGGCAGCACTGTTGCGCGCAGCGATCACCGCTTCCAGCGTTTCGTGCTCGTGCTTCATGTAGCCCTTGGCGGTTTCGACCAGATTCGGGATCAGGTCGTAGCGCCGCTGCAGCTGCACGTCGATCTGCGAAAACGCGTTCTTGTAGCCGTTGCGCGACGTCACCAAGCCGTTATAAACGCCGACGACATAGAAGATCGCCACTACCACCAGCACTAGAATGATCAAGCCGACCATGTTCTCGTCTCCGAAGGACCCGTTGCGGGCGTCCGCAAAATTACCACCAATTTGTGAACGCAAAGTGTGCTGAACGGCCCGGAAGGCAGGCCGCACGCTAGAATCGCGCAATGTCGACGCCCTCCAGCACCGAACTCAAGCCCGCGCCGCGCATCCTGCTCGGCGTGACCGGCGGTATTGCGGCCTACAAGGCAGCCGAACTGGCGCGCCAGTGGATCAAGGCCGGCGCCGAAGTACAGGTGGTGATGACCGAATCCGCCCAGCGCTTCATCACCGCGCAGACCTTCCAGGCGCTGACCGGCCGCAGCGTGCGCAGTTCGCTGTGGGACGAACACGCCGAAGCGGCGATGGGTCATATCGAGCTGGCGCGTTGGCCACAGGCGATCGTGATCGCGCCGGCCTCGGCCAACTTCATCGCCAAGCTGGCGCAGGGCTTCGCCGACGATCTGCTGTCGACCCTGTGCCTCGCCAGCGACCGGCCGATTTTCGTAGCACCCGCGATGAACCGACTGATGTGGGCGCACGTCGCGACACAGACCAATGTAACCAGCTTGCGCCAGCGCGGCGTCATCGTGCTCGGCCCCGGCAGCGGCGAGCAGGCCTGCGGCGAAGTCGGCGACGGCCGCATGTCTGAGCCGCAGACGATTGCGACCGACGTGCTGCAGGCGCTGTCCGTGCCCGCGACAACGGCTTCCTTGCACGGCGTGCGCGCGGTGGTCACTGCAGGCCCGACGCGCGAGCCGATCGATCCGGTGCGCTTCATCAGCAATCGCTCATCCGGCAAGCAGGGTTATGCGGTCGCGCAGGCGCTGGCGGAACTCGGCGCTGCGGTGACGCTGGTATCGGGGCCGACGCAGCTCACGACACCCGCCGGCGTGACGCGCGTCGATGTCGAAACCGCCGAACAGATGCTGCAGGCCACGCTCGCCGCGAGTGCGGATGCGCAATTGCTGGTGGGTGCGGCGGCGGTTGCCGACTATCGGCCGCTCGCCGCGGCCGCGCAGAAGATCAAGAAGAAGTCCGCGACGCTGCAGCTCGACCTGACCAGGACCGCCGATGTCATCAGCGAAGCACGGCGGCGCGATCCGCAGCTGTTCATCGTCGGCTTCGCTGCCGAAACCGAGAAGCTCGCCGAACACGCCGCCGACAAGTTGCAAAGCAAGCAACTCGACCTGATTGCCGCCAACTGGGTCGGTCAGGGCCGCGCGTTCGATCGTGACGACAATGCGCTACAGGTGTTCTGGGCCGGCGGCGACCAGACGTTCGCGTCGAGCGACAAGCTGAGTCTGGCGCGACAACTCGCTGCGCTGATCGCACATCACTACCCACGCAAGCCGCAGGCCGCGCCGGCATCCTCCAAGAAAAAGAAATGAACAAGATTCAGCTGAAGATTCTCGATCCGCGCATCGGCCGCGAACTGCCGCTGCCGAGCTATGCCACCGACGGTTCGGCCGGACTCGATCTGCGCGCGGTGCTGGATGCCGCACTGAAACTCGCGCCGGGCGATACGAGCCTGATCCGCACTGGTCTGGCGATCCACATCGCCGATCCGGGCCTCGCCGCGGTGATCCTGCCGCGTTCGGGACTCGGCCATAAGCACGGCATCGTGCTCGGCAATCTGGTGGGCCTGATCGATTCGGATTACCAGGGCGAGCTGATGGTGAGTTGCTGGAATCGCGGCAAAACCGAGTTCGTCATCGAACCCGGCGAGCGCATCGCACAGCTGCTATTCGTCCCGGTGGTACGCGCCGAATTCGATCTGGTCTCGGAATTCCATGCCAGCGAACGCGGCGCCGGCGGCTTCGGGCACACCGGGCGTCATTGAGCGCGGCCCACTCCATCTTTCACCATGAGTTCGACCGAACTCCTACCTGACAACATCCGCATCCAGATGCCGATCGACCAAGACAAGGCGATAAACATCGCCCGCGTGCTGACCGAGGCGCTGCCTTACATCCGCCGCTTCGCCGGCAAGACCATCGTCGTCAAATACGGCGGCAATGCGATGGGCGACGACGCCATGATCGACAGCT
Organism: Nevskia sp.; assembly: GCA_028291645.1. Classification (GTDB taxonomy): domain Bacteria; phylum Pseudomonadota; class Gammaproteobacteria; order Nevskiales; family Nevskiaceae; genus Nevskia. Next base: position 8,106 of record JAQGNU010000100.1, on the reverse strand, counting down.
TTGCGCGCGACATCGTGCTGATGAAAGCGGTCGGCATGAATCCGGTCGTGGTCCACGGCGGCGGTCCGCAGATCGGCAAGCACCTGGAAAAGCTCGGCAAGAAAAGCGAGTTCGTCGACGGCCAGCGCGTCACCGATGCCGAGACGATGGACGTGGTCGAGATGATGCTCGGCGGCCTGGTCAACAAGGCGGTGGTGACCGCGTTCGCCAAGCAGGGCGGTCGCGCGGTCGGTCTCACCGGCAAGGACGGCGGCCTGATCCGCGCGAAGAAACTGCTGGTGCAAGGCCGCGACATCGGCCAGGTCGGCGAAGTCGAAGCGGTCGATCCGCGCATCATCGATCATCTCGAAACCGGCGGCTTCATCCCGGTGATCGCACCCGTGGGTGTGGGCGCCGACGGCACTGCCTACAACATCAATGCCGACACCGTGGCGGGCAAACTCGCGGCCGTGCTGAAGGCCGACAAGCTGATGCTGCTGACCAATGTGCAAGGCCTGATGGACAAGCAAGGCCAGGTGCTCACCGGCCTCACCGTAAAGCAGGTCGAGGCCTTGATTGCCGACGGCACCGTCTCCGGCGGCATGCTGCCGAAAGTGCGGTGCGCGCTCGATGCCGTCAACAGCGGCGTGCGCAACTCGGTGATCATCGATGGCCGCATCGAGCATGCGGTGCTGCTGGAATTGTTTACCGACGAAGGCATCGGTACGTTGATCCGGGCTTAGCTTTGGACTTGCGTCGCGATTAGGTCTTTGTGCGCGCCCAGTCGGTGCATCGCTGCCATCCATGGCGAGATCTCACCGCATCCCCCAACCCCGGCCCGGCCATCCATGGCCGGTCGCGAGTCCGCGCAGCGAGCATGCTCGCTAAGCGCGCGGACTCGCCCATTTGATGTTGCAACCGACGCTTGGAATCTGCGCCGGATTCACGGCTTTGCCGTCGAGCAAGGCATCCAATGCCGCGCGAATATCGCGACCGGTGACCGGCTTGCCGTTGTGCGGTCGTGAATCGTCGAACTGTCCGCGATAGGCCAGCTTCAAATCTCCATCGAACACGAAGAAGTCCGGCGTGCACGCGGCTCGATAGGCGCGCGCGACGGCCTGGGTTTCATCGTAGAGATACGGGAAGTGATAGCCGGCGCGTTGCGCCTCCAGCCGCATCTGCTCGGGCCCATCCTGCGGATAGGCCTGCGCATCGTTGCTGCTGATCGCAACGAAGCTGACCCCGCGCGGCTGATAATCGAGCGCCAGTTGGACCAAGCCCCGCTGCACATGCTTGACGTAGGGGCAGTGGTTGCAGATGAACATGATCAGCGTCACCCGCGCCGACTTCAGCTGCTGCAGGTTGCGCATGCCGCCAGCCAGCGTATCCGGCAGCGTGAAATCCGGCGCCAGGGTGCCGAGCGCGAGCATGTTTGAAGGGGTCAGCGACATCGGTCAATGCGCTCCTGCGGCAGGTACATCGCGCTGTCATCGGCGCAGCGGCATTGTAGGGCGGGCACGCCGGCTGCCGGTGGATGCAGGTGCGCTCGGTTTGATCTAGACTATCCGCCTATCCGTATATACAGATAACCATCGAGGTCCGATCGAAGTGAGCGCATCCAAATCCGTGTCCGAATATCTCTTTACCTCCGAGTCCGTGTCCGAGGGTCATCCGGACAAGGTTGCTGACCAGATCTCCGACGCCGTGCTCGACGCCATCCTGACCCAGGACAAGCGCGCGCGCGTCGCCTGCGAAACGCTGGTGAAGACCGGTGTCGCCATCGTCGCCGGCGAAATCACCACTAGCGCGTGGATCGACCTCGAGGCCCTGACCCGCAAGGTGATTTCCGATATCGGCTATACCAGTTCCGATGTCGGCTTCGACGGCGCGACCTGCGGCGTGATCAATTTGATCGGCAAGCAGTCACCCGACATCAATATGGGCGTCGACCGCAAGAAGCCCGAAGAACAGGGCGCTGGCGATCAAGGCCTGATGTTCGGCTACGCCTGCGATGAAACCAAGGAACTGATGCCGGCGCCGATCTATTACTCGCACCGTCTGGTCGAACAGCAGGCGAAAGTGCGCAAGGCGAAGAATTCAAAGCTGCCGTGGCTGCGCCCGGACGCGAAGTCGCAGGTCACGCTGCGCTACCTGGACGGCGTCGCCGTCGGCGTCGATGCGGTCGTGCTGTCGACCCAGCATTCGCCCAACGTCGAGCTGAAGACGCTGCGCGAAGGCGTGATGGAAGAGATCATCAAGCCGGTGATTCCGGCCAAGTGGATTACCAAGTCGACCAAGTTCCACATCAACCCGACCGGCAACTTCGTCATCGGCGGACCCGTCGGCGATTGCGGCCTGACCGGCCGCAAGATCATCGTCGACAGCTACGGCGGCTGGGCACGTCACGGCGGCGGCGCGTTCTCCGGCAAGGATCCGTCGAAGGTCGACCGCAGCGCTGCGTACGCCGCGCGTTATGTCGCCAAGAACATCGTCGCCGCCGGCCTCGCCAGCAAGTGCGAAGTGCAGGTGTCGTACGCGATCGGCGTAGCCGAACCGACCTCGATCTTTGTTACCACCTTCGGCACCGGCACGATTGATGACGGCAAGCTGGAGAAGCTGGTGCGCAAGCATTTTGATCTGCGCCCCTACGGCATCATCCAGATGCTCGACTTGATTCACCCGATGTACCAGGCCACCGCTTCGTATGGTCACTTCGGCCGCAAGCCTTACGACGTCACCTTGGCCAACGGCGAGAAGTTCACCGCGTTCTCGTGGGAAAAGACCGACCGTGCGGAAGTGCTGAAAGCCGACGCCAAGAAGATCTGATCGCAATCCCGATCACCGGATTGATCGCAGCAACATTCAGGAGCTAACAATGAACGCAGTATTGAAGCCGCTCAAACCGGCCATCGATTACAAAGTCAAAGACATGAGCCTGGCCGAATTCGGCCGCAAGCGTATCCGTATGGCCGAAGAGGAAATGCCGGGTCTGATGTCGATCCGCGCCAAGTACGCACCGAGCAAGCCGCTCGCCTCTGTGCGCCTCACCGGCTCGCTGCACATGACCAAGGAAACCGCCGTGCTGCTGGAGACGCTGGCTGCGCTGGGGGCCTCGGTGCGCTGGGCGTCCTGCAACATCTTCTCGACGCAGGACGATGCTGCTGCGGCCGTTGCCGCCGCCGGCACGCCGGTGTTCGCCTGGAAGGGCGAGTCGCTGGAAGAGTACTGGGATTGCACGCTGGATTGCGTCACCCACGTGCTCGCCGACGGCACGCTGGCCGGTCCGGAACGGGTGGTCGACGACGGCGGCGACGTGACGCTTTTGATCCACAAGGGCTACGAGCTGGAACAGGGCGACACCTGGGTCGACACGCCTTCCGACAATCATGAAGTGAAGGTCATCAAGGACCTGCTGAAGCGCGTCGCCAAGGAACGTCCGGGCTTCTGGACGCGCGTGGTGAAAGCCTGGCGCGGCGTTTCCGAAGAAACCACCACCGGCGTGCATCGTCTCTACCAGATGATGGAAGCGGGCAAGCTGCTGGTGCCGGCGATCAACGTCAACGACTCGGTCACCAAATCGAAATTCGACAACCTCTACGGCTGCCGCGAAAGCCTGGCCGATGGCATCAAGCGCGCCACCGATCTGATGATCGCCGGCAAGGTCGCCTTCGTCGCCGGTTACGGCGATGTCGGCAAGGGTTCGTCGCACAGCTTGCGCGGCCTCGGTGCACGCGTGATCGTGTCGGAGATCGATCCGATCAATGCGCTGCAGGCGGCGATGGAAGGCTTCGAAGTGAAGACCATCGAAGACGTGCTGCCGTTCGCCGACATCTACGTCACCACCACCGGCAACAAGGACATCATCACGCTCGAGCACATGCGGGCGATGAAGAACAATGCGCTAGTCTGCAACATCGGCCACTTCGACAACGAGATCCAGATGGATCGTCTCAACGCATCCGGCGCGGTGCGCGATCAGATCAAGCCGCAGACCGATCGCTACACCTTCCCGGACAGCGGCAAGTCGATCTACATTCTCGCCGAGGGCCGTCTGATCAACCTCGGCTGCGCGCATGGTCATCCGGCCTTCGTCATGTCGAACTCGTTCAGCAACCAGACGCTGGCCGCGCTCGATCTGTGGAAGAACAAGGACACTTACGAAAAGACCGTGTATCGCCTGCCGAAGAAGCTCGATGAGGAAGTGGCGGCGCTGCATCTGGAACAGATCGGCGTGAAGCTGACGCGTCTGACCGACGACCAGGCGGCCTATCTGGGCGTGCCAAAGGATGGCCCTTACAAGCCGGATCATTACCGCTACTAAGCGCGTGTCAGCGGGTTTTCCCGCCTACGCACGAGAGCTTATCAAGGGGCGGGCAACCGCCCCTTTTTTTTATCGTTCGCATCGGAAACACGGCATGAAGACGCAACAGCAATATCCTGCGCAGTTCTCGTTCGAGCTGTTCCCGGCGCGCACCCCCGAGGGCGCGGCCAAGCTGCCGCAGATCGCCGCGCAATTGGCGGTGCTGCAGCCAAAATATTTTTCGGTGACTTACGGCGCCGGCGGTTCGGATCAGGACGGCACTTATGAAACCGTGGTGCGCGTGGTCGAGAAGACCGGTGTCGAGGCGGCGCCGCATCTGACCTGTGTCGGCTCGACGCGCGCCAAGATCGCCGAGCTGTTGCAGCGCTATAAGGCGGCCGGCGTCAAGCGCATCGTCGCGCTGCGCGGCGATCTGCCGGCGACTGCACACGGCGCCGAGGCGCCGGGCGAATTGCATTTCGCCAGCGAGCTGGTGCGCTTCATCCGCGAGACCGAAGGCGATGCCTTCCACCTCGAAGTCGCGGCGTATCCGGAGATGCATCCGCAGGCGAGCAATCCGGATATCGACTTCGAACATTTCAAGCGCAAGGTCGATGCCGGCGCCGATGCGGCGATCACGCAATACTTCTTTACCGCCGACGCCTATTTCGATTTCGTCGAACGCTGCGAGCGTGCGCAACTGCAGCTGCCGGTGATTCCCGGCATCATGCCGATCGTCAACCATGCACAGCTGACGCGCTTCTCCGCCGCGTGTGGCGCCGACATTCCGCGCTGGATCCGCCTCCGGCTCGAACAGTTGCAGGACGACAAAACCGCGCTGCAGGACTTCGGTCTCGAGGTCGTCACGCGCTTGTGCGAAACGCTGCTGAAAGCCGGCGCTCCGGGCCTGCACTTCTACACACTGAACCAGGTCGAGCCGACGCTGCGACTCTGGAAAAACCTCGCGCTGCCGATGCCGTTGCAGCCCGCGGTTTGACGCCGCCGTAAACGCGTCGCTAGCCTGCCCTATCGCGCACGGCGTCGCCGTGTGCTCTGCCATAGGGAGATGCGTGGTGCATATATTGAAACTCGGGATTGCGTCGCTGACGTTGCTGTTGATTGCCGCCGCTGCCGGCGCCGCTGATGACGGCACCGCGCCGGCAGCGGTCATGCTCGCAGTGCGCGCCGCGCATCTGATCGATGGCGTGCACGATCGCCCGATCGACAACGCGGTCGTGCTGGTCCGTGGCGATAGCATTACCGCGGTCGGTTCGAATCTGGCAATTCCAGCCGATGCACACGTCATCGATCTCGGCGGCGCGACCCTGTTGCCCGGCCTGATCGATTGCCATGTGCATATTGCGTCCGATCCGGGCGATTACTACACGCAGTTGTTCCGCCGCAGTCCAATCGATGTCGCCGTGTCGGCGCACCTCTACGCGGAACGCACGCTGCAGGCCGGCTTCACGACGGTGCGCAATCTCGGCTCGCCGGAATTCATTGACGTCGCGCTGCGCAATGCGATCGACCGCGGTGAAGTCGCCGGTCCGCGCATCCTTGCGGCGACGCTGCCGCTCGGTGCCACCGGCGGCCATGTCGACGACGGCACCGGCTTCTCGCCGTATCTCGAATTCCATCAACTCTCGGGCATCGCCGACGGCGTCGACGCGGTGCGCAAGCAAGTGCGCTTCGACGTCAAGTATGGCGCCGACGTGATCAAGTTCATGGCCAGCGCCGGTGTGCTCAGCGAAGAGGAATCGGTCGGCGCGCCGCAGTATTCGCAGGCCGAGATGGATGCGATCGTCGACGAAGCGCATCGCTGGGGTCGCAAGGTCGCCGCGCATGCGCACGGCACCGAAGCGATCAAGATGGCGATCCGCGCGGGTGTCGATTCGGTCGAACATGCCAGTCTGATCGACGCCGAAGGTTTGGCGCTGGCGAAGCAGCGCGGCACCTATCTGGTGATGGACATCTACAACGACGACTACATCCTCGCCGAGTACACGCGGTTAGGTTATCCGGCGACGACCATCGCCAAGGAAAAGAAAGTCGGCCTGCTGCAGCGCCAGAGTTTCCGCACCGCCACCCAGGCCGGCGTCAAGCTGGCCTTCGGCACCGATGCCGGCGTCTATCCGCACGGCACCAATGCCAAGCAGTTCGCCAAGGAAACCGAATGGGGGCTGACGCCGCTGCAGGCGATCCGCACCGCGACGGTCAACGCGGCCGATCTGCTCGGCCGCAGCGATCGTGTCGGCAGCGTCGTCGCCGGTCACTATGCCGATCTGGTTGCGGTCGCCGGCGATCCACTCGCCGACATCCGTCAACTCGAACACGTGCAGTTCGTGATGAAAGGCGGCGTGGTCTATCGTCGCGACGACAAGCCGCTGGCGGTGGTGCAGTAATTACGATCAAACAGTGCGCGCCGCGACGGCTGACCAATCGGCTCGGCATCGGCAGGGTCGCTGGGCGTCTGGCCGCGATGACCGCAACCCGAGGTTGCCGGTGTTCACAACGGCCTGACGATCCGGCAACAGTTCGCTGAGATTGCCGCGGCGGGTCCGGGAAACACGCGCCTCCGCCGTTTCGAGACAGGTCGGCGACGCTTTATTCAGCGCTTATCCGAGGCATTTTGAGGGCCGCACCGCATTCTAGGTTTCACCTTAAGTTTGATCGATAAGCTCATGGATAAAATGGCGATATCCGAATCACACACAAAGGCTGTGGATAATCCTGTGTAAAAGCCGGGCGGAATCCTCAAAAGTGATCGCAATGACGGGCATCTTGCGCATTTCGCGCAAATTGTAGTCAGGCGGTATTTCTTTTTGACTTCATCAACTTGCGCATTTCTTACAGCATTCTTACAGAAACATCACGTAAAAATGCGGCCTGCGGCAAATTGCTGCAGCGCGATGTGCATAACAACATACCGCGGTCAAGCGGTCGACGTGGCGCGGCGCTTCAGTAAACTGCAGCGATGCCGCCCACCGTCAAACCCGCGCCACCGGCGCAGCGTCCGCGTGTTCTATGCCTGTCCGGACTGGATCCGAGTGGCGGCGCCGGCCTGCAGGCGGACATCGAGACGATCGCCGCGCTCGGCGGCCATGCGCAGGGGTTGATCAGCGCGCTAACCGTGCAGGACAGTCGCAACGTGCAGCGCGTAGAAGCGATCGCCGCGGACTTGCTCGACGCGCAGCTACGTTGTCTGCTGGCCGACGCGCAGCCACAGGCATTGAAGTTCGGCCTGCTCGGCAGCAGCGCGCAGCTCGACATGATCCAGGCAAGGTTGGCGCCGCTGCAGTTGCCTGCCGTCTGCGATCCGGTACTGCGCGCCGGTGGCGGCACCGAATTCGATAGCGTGCAGTTCATTCCCGCGCTGCGCCAGCAACTGCTGCCGTGGATGACCGTGATCACGCCCAACGCCGCCGAGGCACGCCGGCTGGTGCCGAATGCCAAGACGCTCGCGGACTGCGCGCGCGCACTGCTCGACGACGGTTGCGGCCATGTGCTGATCACCGGCGGCGATGAAGCCACCGCCGATGTCGTCAACACCTGGTACGCCCGCGCAGCGGCGCCGGTCGCCTTTCGTTGGCCGCGCTGGCCGGAGACTTTCCACGGCGCCGGTTGCACCTTGGCCGCGGCGATCGCCTGCCGGCTCGCGCTCGGCGAAGAGGTCGGCAGCGCCATCGAAATCGCGCAGCGCTGGACGCAGGCGGCGCTGGCACAGGCGTTCGCCATCGGTCGCGGGCGCCGGATCCCGTTGCGACGCAGCGCGCCGGCACGCGCATGAATCATTCAAGCGCGGCTGCGTCGCTGCGCGGCCTCTATGC
>JAQGNU010000106.1 GCA_028291645.1 Nevskia sp. | reverse complement strand
GTCGCCGGCAGCATCACCGCGATGATGTGGCTTGCGGCCACCGACGTCATCCAGGGTCATATGACGACCGGCGGTTTCGTCGCGGTCAACGCCTACATGGTGCAGCTGTTCGTGCCGCTAAATTTTTTGGGTTTCGTCTATCGCGAAATCCGCCGCGCGCTGACCGACATGCAGAAGATGTTCGGCCTGCTCGGTCAGCCGTCGAAGATTGTCGACGCACCGAAGGCCGCCACCCTCAGTGCGCGACGCGCCAGCGTGGTGTTCGATCAGGTCAGCTTCGGCTACTCGCCGGCGCGGCGCATTCTCGACGGCGTCAGCTTCGAGATTCCGGAAGGCGGCAAGCTCGCCATCGTCGGTGCCAGCGGTGCCGGCAAGTCGACCATCGCGCGACTGCTGTTCCGCTTCTACGATCCCGACGCCGGTGCGGTGCGCATCAACGGCGTTGATGCGCGCGCGCTGACCCAGGACAGTCTGCGCCGGCTGATCGGCGTGGTGCCGCAAGACACCGTGCTGTTCAACGACACCATCGCCTACAACATCGGCTACGGCCGGCCGGATGCGAGCCAGGTCGAGATCGAACGCGCGGCGCGTGCCGCGCATCTCGATGGCTTCATCACGCTGTTGCCGGACGGTTACGAAACCCTGGTCGGCGAGCGTGGCTTGAAGGTCTCCGGCGGCGAGAAGCAGCGCATCGCCATCGCCCGCGCGCTGCTGAAAGATCCGCCGATCCTGATTCTCGACGAGGCGACTTCCTCGCTGGACTCGACCGCCGAGGCGGCGATTCTCGGCGCGCTGCGCGCGGCGACCGAGCGCCGCACAACGCTGGTGATCGCGCACCGGCTGTCGACCGTCACCGATGCCGATCAGATTCTGGTGCTGGACCAGGGCCGCATCGTCGAGCGCGGCGATCATGCAAGCCTGCTGGACCGGCAGGGCGCCTACGCCAAGCTCTGGACCTTGCAGTTGCGTGAACGCGTCGCCGAACGCGCGCTGGAACTGCCGGCCTAAGCGCGCACCCCGCGCTGCGCCTTTTGGCAGAAGGCGCGCATCTGCCTTCCCGTGTGGGCCGAATTCGACTAAGTTGAACGTGCTCGGAGGATGCGCAGAAAAATATGGCGATATTCGGCAGCTTGGACTTGAAGCAAGCTTTGGCGACAAGACTGATCACGCCTGAGATCGAGGCGCTGATGGCGCGCGTGCCGAAATCCACCGGCAGCTTCGGCTACGACGCCTGGGGCTACAACGAGGACACCACCAAACTCGCGCTCGCCGTGTGCAAGCTGCTGTACGACAAGTATTTCCGCGTCGAGGCCAGCGGCTTGGAGAACATTCCGGCGCGCGGCCGCTTGCTGCTGATTTCCAATCATGGCGGCCAGCTGCCGTTCGACGGCCTGATGATCGGGGTGGCCGCCGCCACCAATCCGCACGGCCCGCGCGCGGTGCGCGGCATGATCGAGCGTTTCTTTCCGACCGTGCCGTGGCTCGGCAATCTGATGAACGCGATGGGCGGCGTCATCGGCGATCCGCTGAACTGCACCAAGATGCTGGAAGCCGAAGAAGCCATTCTGGTGTTCCCCGAAGGCGTGCGCGGCTCCGGCAAGCTCTATAAGGATCGTTATCAATTGCAGCGCTTCGGCACCGGCTTCATGTACCTGGCGATGCATCACCACACGCCGATCGTGCCGCTGGCGGTGATCGGCGCCGAGGAAACGATGCCGGCGCTGGCCAATCTCAAACCGATCGCGAAGCTGCTCGGGCTGCCTTACTTTCCGTTACTGCCGGTGTACGCGCCGCTGCCGGCACGCATCAGCCTGCACTTTGGCGCTCCGCTGTATTTCAAGGGCGAATCCGCCGACGAAGCCGAAGTTGGCGACCGCGTTGAACAGGTGAAGGACGCCATCCGCAAACTCATCGAGCAGGGCCTGGCCGCACGCCAGAGCGTGTTCTGATGGGCGCCCATCCGAATACGATTGTGTCCGCTGCAGGCGCAGCGAACGGGCGCAAGACGGTACTGGTGACCGGCGCCGCCGGTTCGCTGGCGAAACGCGTGATCTGCAAGCTGCAGGGCCAGCATCAGGTGATCGCGGTCGACTTTCGCAACAAGGTCGAAACCGACGCCGGCATGCCGAGCTATCTGGTGGAACTGCACAAGCGCGGTTTCGAAGATGTGTTCCACAAGCACAAGATCGACGCGGTGATTCACATCGGCCGCATCTTCACGCACGAGAAGACGCGCCAGCAGCGCTATAACGCCAACGTGCTCGGCAGCAAGCGGCTGCTCGATCTGTCGCTGAAGCACGGCGTTACCCAGACCATCATTCACTCAAGCTATTTCGTCTACGGCGCCTCGGCTTACAACCCCGCCTTGCTCGACGAAGACGCACCGCTGAAAGCCACCGAGATCAGCCAGGATCTGGTCGATTCGGTCGAGCTGGAAAGTCTCGCCAACATCTATCTGTGGAAGCACCCCTCACTGAACATCTCGATCCTGCGGCCGTGCAATGTGCTCGGACCGGGCGTGCGCAACAGCATGTCGATCCTGCTGTCGCGGCCGCTGGCGCCGGTGCTGATCGGCTTCTCGCCGTTGATGCAGTTCCTGCATGTCGACGACATGGCCGACGCGATCCTGCTGGCGTTCAACCAGAACCAGCCGGGCATCTACAACGTCGCGCCCGACGATTACGTGCCGTTCCAGGAAGCGGTGACGCAATGCGGCTGCGGCCGCCTGCCGATTCCGTCGATTCCGCCGGCGCTGCCGAAGATGATCAGCAATGCGCTGAACTGGAATGCGTTCTTTCCGCCGTATCTGATCAACTATTTCAAATATCCGGTGATTCTCGACGGCGCGCTGTTCCGCGAGAAATTCGGCTGGAAGCCGCGGCGCAACCTCAACGACATCTTCAGTTACTACCGCAAGCAGAAATTGGCCGTCGGCCATTCATAGCGGACCGCTATCGGCAGCAAAGACAAAATTGACTTCACGCTCGCGCGCCCAGCCGTTACATTGAGCGCCTCAAGAATCCCATCGAGCACCGCCATGAGCAAAGCCGTTCCGTTCAAAAACCACGCTGCCGACGCAGCCGCCAAGTTGAGCTATCGGACGCATATCGACATCTCCGAGAAGAAGCGCGCGGCATTGATCGCGCTGCTCAACCAGCAGCTCGCCGATACTTTTGACCTGTTCAGCCAGATCAAGCAGGCGCACTGGAACGTCAAGGGCATGCACTTCATCGCGCTGCACGAGCTGTTCGATAAGCTGGCGGAAGAAGCCGAGGACTACACCGACGAGCTTGCCGAGCGCGCCACAGCACTCGGCGGCACCGCGCTCGGCACCGCGCGCATGGCGGTCGCCAGTTCGCGCCTGCCGGAATTTCCCGGCATCGGCATCGAAGGCAGCGAGGCGCTGGCCGGACTGATCGAGCGCTACGCGCTGCTCGCCAACAGCACACGCGCCGCAATCGACGCCGCCACCGAACTGAAGGATGCCGACACCGCCGACCTGTTCACCGGCATTTCGCGCGGGCTCGACAAGAGCTTGTGGTTTCTCGAAGCCCATCTGCAGGCCTGAGCGCCCGCTGCCGATGCTTCAGCACTGCTCCGAGCAGCGCCGCCGCGCAGCAAAAGTCCTAGGCCGAAACTCTTTTGCTTGCGTGCTTTGCGCGAGTTGGTTTCATGCGCTTGCTGGCGCTAGGCATGATGTGTCGGCCCGCCGGGTCTGACCCCGCTCGCTGCCTCCGGTTGGGCGCGCGCTAGCCGTATAATCAACGCGACGACGTGCCCGCGCTCGGCCCTCGCAGCGCCACGTCCGACCTGCTCGAATGAACGATCCTGCTCCGGCAAAACCGCGGCTTTCCGTCCGCCACCTCAGTGTGCACTTCCGACCGCGCGGCCTGGTGGCGGGACTGCGTCATGGCCGCATCCTCGCGGTCGACGATCTGCATCTCGATCTGCGCCGCGGCGAAACGATTGGCTTCGCCGGCGAATCCGGCTGCGGCAAGTCGGCGCTGGCGCGCGCGCTGGCCGGCCTGACGCCGATGACCGGTTCGATCCGCTGCGACGGCGAAGAACTCGCCGGCACTGCACAGAAGGACACGACCGCACTGCAGCGCGCGATCCAGTTGATCGAAGAAATCCCGCTGGCCGAGCTCAAGCTGCGGCGGCGTGTCGGCGACATCGTCAGCGAACCGTTGCGCGCGCAGTATCCGAAGCTCGATGCGAAGCAGCGCGACGCGCATGTCGCCGCACTGCTGATGCGCGTCGGCCTGCCGAGCGAGCTGATGCAGAAGCAGCTGAAAGAACTGGATGCGCCCACGCGCGCACGCGTGGCGCTGGCGCGAGCGCTGTGCGTACAGCCGAAAGTGCTGCTATGCGATGCGCCCGATGCCAGCCTCGATGCGGCGCAGCGCGAAAGCTTCATCGAACTGGTAGTCGAGTTAGCACAGCAGCTCGATCTGGCGCTGGTGTTGTTCGCGCGCGAACCGCTGGCATTGCGCCGCTGGTGCTCGCGCCTGCTGACAATGACGCTCGGCAAGGTGATGGAGCAGGCACCGACCGATGCGCTGCTCGATGCCGCGCGGCACCCATATACCCGTGCGCTGCTGACGCAAGCACTCGAAGAAGACGCGGGCGTGGACGGTAAAAGCAAAGTGAAATCCTTGCCGCCGCCGTTGCAACACCCGCCGATGGGCTGCGTGTTTCATCCACGCTGCCCGCTGGCCGAATCCGCCTGCGTACGCTCGGAACCGCACCTACGCCGCGTCGGGCCTGAGCATTACGCGGCCTGTCATTTCGTCGGGTGAGGCAGCCCGCTTAGCGAGCACTGCTCGCTGCGCCGCCGAACGAGCGGCCATGGATGGCCGGCCGGGAGTTCTCGAAACTACTGCTACCTTGCCAGAGATGGCGACGATGATTCTCAAATCGGCTCGAAAAGTATGGCTGCCTTAGCTGTCCCGACCAGGTGCTTTAGGCCGTGGAAACCGTGTAAATTATTTGCCAGCGAACTTCATCTCGGGGATGGGTATGAAGTCGCACGGGGTGCGGCGCAAGCCGCTGTCGACAGGGCAGACCCGTTGCGCGGGTCGAGCATTAGGGAAGGTTCGGGATTTATGGCTACTCGTGAAAACGGCACGGTGAAATGGTTCGATAACGCGAAGGGTTACGGCTTCATCCAACGCGGCGGCGGCGAAGATGTGTTCGTGCACTTCCGACAGATTCGAGGCGAGGGCTACCGCACGCTGCAGGAAGGCCAGCCGGTCGAGTTCAGCGTCGCGCAGGGCCAGAAAGGTCTGCAGGCCGAGGACGTCGCGGTAATGGCTTAAAGCGAACTCGAGCCGGGCTTGCGCCGACGGCCTAGCTGCTCTGCAGATTCTCGCCGAGGAAATCGAGCGTACGTTTCCACGCATCTTCGGCGTCGTCCTTGCGATAGGCTTGGCCGGAAGGGTTGGCGAAAGCATGCCCGGCTTCCGGGTAGATCTTGACGATCGGCCGCGCGCCCTGTGCTTCCAGCCCTTTGGTGAACGCATCGACAGTCGTGGTCGGGATGCCGCCATCCTTGCCGCCGAACAGGCCGAGCACCGGCGCTTTCATTTTCGCCAGCGCTTGCGGCTGATCGTTGACGAAGCCGTAGTAGATCACCGTCGCCGCCAGCTTGCCGCTCAGCTCCTGCGCGGCTTCGAACGACATGCTGCCGCCGAAACACCAGCCGAGCGTGGCGATCTTGCTCGCCTTCGCGGTGTCCTTCAGATAGCCGTAGGCGGCGTCGATGTTGCGATCCAAGTCCTTCGGGTTCTTCAGCGCGGTCGCCATCAACTGCTTCGCATCGTCCGGCGTTGCGGTGCTCTTGCCGCCGTACATGTCGGCCGCGAGCACCGCATAGCCTTGTGCTGCGAGTTGATCGGCCATCTGGCGGATGTTGTCGTTGAGTCCCCACCATTCGTGGAACACGATCACGCCGGGCAAGGCGCCACTGGCCTTCGCCGGCGTGACGAAATAACCCAGCAGCGGCTGCTCGCCGAGCTTGCCGTAGACCAGGTTCTGGCCGTTGACCGCAGCAATCGGCGGCTGCGCAACTGCCGGACTCGGCAGCGGCGCGTCATGCTCGTGTTGATGCGCCATCGCGTCGGCCTGCGCAGTGGCGCTGCTGGCGTCGTCGGTGCCTGCCTTCTTGCCGCAAGCGGCGAGCAATAAGACGGCGGCGCAGAGCGCGGCGGTGGTCAGCGTGCGGATTCTCATCGGCTGTTCCTCAAATGTGCAGCGTTGAATGTCGATCGGGACTTACGGCTTTGCGGTTGCGGATTTTCCGCCGCTGGCGAACGCCTGCTTCATGCCGGCGCCGGAGCTGCTGACGCCGCCGAGCGACCAGCCGCCATCGACCGGCAGCACCACGCCGGTAACGTAACGTGCCAGCGGGCTCGACAGCCACAAGCAGGCCTGCGCAATGTCGTCCGGCGTACCGAAGTGGCCGAGCGGCACGCTGTCGGTAACGAGCTGACGCGTGGCCTGGTCCGGCGCCAGGCGCTTCATGCCTTCGGTGCCTTCGATCGGTCCCGGCGTCACCGAATTGACGCGCACGCCGGCCGCGCCCCATTCCATCGCGGCGACGCGCGTGCACATGTCGACGCCGGCTTTGGCGGCGCAGACGTGCATCTGGAATTCCATCGGAATGAAGGCCTGCGGCGCCGAGATGTTGACGATCGAAGCCCCGGGTTTTTTCAGCAGCGGAAACGCCGCGCGCAGCACGTGATAGGTGCCGAGCAGATCGATGTCGATGACGCTCTTGAACGCGTTGGCCGACATGCCCAAGGCCGGCGCCGGGAAGTTGCCGGCCGCGCCGGAAATCAGCACGTCGAACTTGCCGAGCGCGGCCTGCGCAGCTTTGAATGCGGCTTCGGTGCCCGCGTAATCACGCACATCGGCGGCCACGCCAAACACTTCGCCACCATGCGCTTTCAATGCAGCAAGCGCTGCATCGACCTTGTCCTGCGAACGCGACATCACCGCCACCGCCGCACCGGCCTGCGCGAAACCGTGCGCGACGCCGAGATTGATGCCGCTGGTGCCACCGGCGATGAACACCACCTTGCCGCTGAAATCGAATTGCTGTTGCATGGCTAAGCTCCTCGTTTGTTGCCTGGCGCCGCGCAGTTCACGCCGGTGGCCGGTAGTTCAGTTCGCGCAGCAGTTGCGCATGCAAAGCCGGCGTCGCCGCCAACACGCTGCTGCTGTCCAGCGTCAAGGCCTTGCCTTCCAGATCGGTGAAGATGCCGCCGGCCTCGTGCACGATGACACTGAGCGCGGCGATATCGAGAATGTTGACGTCGGACTCGATCACCGCGTCGAGCTTGGCGGCGGCCAGCCAGTGGTAATGCAGGAAATCGCCGTAGCCGCGGATGCGATGCAGCCGCGGGATCAAGTTGCCGAGCCGCGCCCAGGCCTCGCTGCGCGCCAGCCGCGCGAGGTTACCGGTGGACAAGGTCGCGCGTTCGATCGCGCTGGTCGACGCCACCTGCAGCCGCTCGTCGCCGAGCCAGGCGCCTTGGCCTTTTTCCGCCCACACCAGCTCGCCGCTGCCGCCATTCCACTCGGGCGCACTCGACACGCCGGCGATCAACTCGCCGCGATGCATCAGCGCGATCTGCACCGAAAACAGCGGGTAGCCGCGTACGAAGGCCTTGGTGCCGTCGATCGGATCGATCAGCCACAGGTACTCGGCATCGGCGGATTCGCGACCCCCCTTTTCCCAACCAAGTTCCTCGCCGTAAAAACCGTGCTGCGGAAATTGCGCCTGCAGGCTCGCCTTGATCGCGCGTTCGGCGGCGATGTCGACCTCGGTCACCGGACTCGCGTCGGCCTTGTAGCTGACCTTGAAATTGCCGCGATACGCCTTGCGGATGACGGTATTGGCGGCCTCGGCGGCGGCACGAGCGGCTTGGATATAGAGGCTAGGCACTGCGCAGGATTCTTTATTTGCCGCGAGCGGCTCGGGGGACGACATGATAACGCCGCCGCAGTCGCGGTTCGGTCGCGGCCGCAAAGACTCGGGTCGGCTACGCCAAACACGCTACTGCCGTGCGACCCCGCTCGCGCTACACTGCGCGCCGTCGCAGGTGTCCTTTGGTCGCAAGACCCACGGGATTAAACGGGAAGCCGGTGCGCAGGCGATTCACTTTCGCATGCAATGCCGGCGCTGCCCCCGCAACGGTAAATGGGAGAACAGCGGTCTTACGCCACTGGGCACCGATCCATCGAGATCGGGCCTGGGAAGGCATCGCTGGGACGCGCACGCGCGTCCGCCCATGAGCCCGGAGACCGGCCCGCGACAGGACCGGCTCGCGATTTCCGCTAGCCGGACATCGTCGACTGGGTAGCCGCGGGGACGCGGTGCCGGAGAATTAAAATGAAATCGTGGCTCCTATTGGCGCTGGCCATCGCGCCGACCGTTGTGACCGCCGAAGATCTTACCGTTGCAGCCGCAGCGCCGAATATGCTCGATCCGGTGATCGTCACTGCAACCCGCACACCGGTCGCCGCTTCCGATGCGTTCGCCGCCACCATCGTCATCGATCGTCAACAGATCGAACGCGCGCAAGCCACTGACGTCGCCGACATCCTTTCGCGCCAAGCCGGTATCGAGATCGGCCGCAGCGGCGGCCCGGGGCAACCGGCTTCGCTGTTCGTGCGCGGTGGCAACAGCAACTACACGCTGCTGCTGATCGACGGTGTGCGCGTCAACGAGGGCGCACTCGGCCTCGCGGCATTCAACAACGTCGCACCGGAAATGATCGAACGCATCGAAGTGGTCGAAGGCCCGCGCTCGGCCTTGTACGGCGCCGACGCCATCGGCGGCGTGATCAACCTCATCACGCGCCAGCCCGGCCCGACGCAGCTCGATGCGAATCTCGGCGGCGGCGCCTATGGCACGGTGCAGGGCGGCACGGCAATACGGACGCAAGGCAAGTTGGACGGGCACGACTATGGCTTCGCGTTCGGCGCGCAACAGCAACGCAGCGACGGCTTGCCGACCTTCGTCGGTTCCGACGACGACCGCAGCTTCCGCAATCGCACGCTCAACGGCCGTGCTTCGCTCGAACTGGGCGGTGTGCACCTGGAAGCGCGCGGCTGGGATGCCGGCGGCAATACGCAGTATTCGAATGCGACGTTCGATTCGACTTTCAACTTCACCGGCTTTGCGCCGCTCGACCACGATTTCCACAATCAGACGCTGGCACTGGAAGCGAGCACACATCTGCTGTCGAACTGGCTCAGCCAGTTGACGCTGTCGCGCGGCGAAGATCATCTCAGCGAAAATCAGAGCAGCGACTACGTGCGCACCATTCGTCCGGGTGCGGACTGGCACAACGTGGTCGAGCTTGGCGAGCACAACCGCCTGTCGTTCGGCGCGCTCGGCTACCGCGAACGCGTCGATGCCAGCTCGTTCGGTTCCGCGATCAATGAGTCCCGCAGCAACGAATACGGCTACCTGCAGGACGAGTTGCATTACGGTGCGCATCACGCGCTGGCGGCAGTCAGCTATCTGCACGACAGCCACTTCGGCGAACGCTTCAACTGGAACATCGAGTACGGCTACCAGCTGTTCTCAAGCACGCGCCTGATCGCGATGGCCGGCACTGCCTTCCACGCGCCGACTGCGGACGATCGCTTTGTCGGCTTCGGCGGCAATCCCGATTTGAAACCTGAAAAGGCCTTCAACTACGAGTTTGCCGCACGCCAGCAGCTGAGCGCCGCCCAGCAACTGGAGCTGCGCCTGTTCCGCAGCGACGTGCGCGATCTGATCGTCTTCGTACCGCCCAACTTCACCGCGACCAACGTGCAGCACACGCGCAGCGACGGCGTGCAACTCGGCTGGAACTACAGCGATGCCGACTGGACCGCGCATGCCAACGGCATCTGGCAGGACCCGCGCAACCGCGACACCCACACCCAACTGCTGCGGCGTGCACGGCTCGGCGCCAGCGCCGACGTCGTGCGCCGGCTCGGACGCTTCGACCTGGGTGCGGCGCTGCGAACGCAGAGCCAGCGCGCCGACAGCGACGCTATCAACTTCACACCGACCACCGACGGCGGCTATGCGCTGTTCGATCTCAGCGCCGGCGCGCGGCTGACGCGCGAGTTGCACCTGGATGTGCGCGTCGACAACGTACTGAATCACCATTACGCGTCGGTCGCCGGCTACAACCAACCCGGTGCGGCGGCTTACGCGACGCTGCGTTATTCGCTGCCGCTGTAAGCTTTGCGCCTGCGAGACTTAAAGGATTAGGGCATGGGCCATCGACTGAGCAAAATCGTCACCCGCACCGGCGACAAGGGCGAGACCGGCCTGGCCGATGGTTCACGTCTGTCGAAGTCGGCGCCGCGGGTTGCGGCGATGGGTGAGATCGACGAGCTGAACTGTGTGATCGGCCTGCTGCTGGTACAGCAGCTGCCGGACGATATGCGTGGGCCGCTGGCGCGCACGCAGCACGAGTTGTTCGATCTCGGCGGCGAGTTGTCGTTGCCGGGCGCCGTGGTCATCACCGAAAAGCAGCTCGCGCGGCTCGAAGCCGAACTGACGCGGCTCAATGCCAATCTGCCGCCGCTGAAAGAATTCGTGCTGCCCGGCGGCAACGCCGCCGCTGCGGCGGCGCATCTCGGACGTTCGGTGACGCGGCGTGCGGAGCGCGCCGTGTGGACACTGCACGCGAGCGAGCCCTTGAATCCCTGCGCGCCGCAGTATCTGAATCGCCTGTCGGACTATCTGTTCGTCTGCGCGCGCGTGCTGGCGCGGCAGAACGGTGGTCGCGAAGTCAGCTGGCAACGCAGCGAGCCGTAAGCAACACGCCTCGGCAACGCGGCTTACAGCGCCGGCGCAGCGTGCTCACGATGGTTCAGCAGGATGCGCCGATAAGGATCGGGATCCTTGATGTGCACCATGTCGCCTGCGCGCGGGAAGGTCCAGTCGTGCAGGCGCGACAGGAAAAAGCGCAATGCCGCCGCGCGTAATACCAATGGCCAGGCGGCGCGTTCGGTGTCGTCGGGTTCGCGCCGCGCGCAATACGCCGCGATCAAGGCCTGCGCCCGCGCCGCATTGACGCGGCCATCGGCCTCGGTGCACCAATCGTTCAACGTGATCGCAAGGTCGTACAGCAAGGCATCGTTGCAGGCGTAATAGAAGTCGATCACGCCGCTCAGGCGCTCGTCGACGAACAGTACGTTGTCCTTGAACAGATCGGCGTGGATCACGCCCTGCGGCAGGCGCTGCAGATCCAGCGTCTGCTGCGCGGCAAGCTCGTCTTCGATCAACGCACGCGTGGCCGCATCCGTTTTCGGCAACAGCAGTTCACCGGTCTGTCGCCGCCAGTCGGCGCCGCGACCATTCGCGCAATGTCCGCCGAACGACTGTCCCAGCACATGCAGTTCACCCAAGGCAGCGCCGACCGCCGCGCAGTGCTGCAGCGTCGGAAACAGCACGCTCTGGCCGGTCAGTCGCAACACCAGTGCAGCCGGTTTGCCATTCAGTGTCCGCAAGGCTTCACCGGCGCGATTGCGGATCGGCATCGGGCACGGGAAGCCGCGCGCAGCGAGGTGCTCCATGATGCCGAGAAAGAACGGCAGGTCGGCATGGTTCAAGCGCTCGAACAGCGTCAGCACCCAGCGTCCGTCACTGCTGTCAACGTAGTAATTGGTGTTCTCGACGCCCTCGCCGATGCCCTGAAAGCCGAGCAGTTCGCCGAGCGAATACTGTTCGAGAAACGCATGCAGTTCGGCGTGGCTGACTTTGGTGAAGACGGACATGTCTGCAGGAAGGGCTGGCGAGGGTGGTCGGACTGGCGGCCTGGACGATGATGATAACCGCGAAAATGGATCGTCCAGGCCCGAATCGCGCCGCGCGTCATTCGTGGGGCGGTTCGGGCGCACAGGCTAAACTGCAAGTCCCCTGCGCCATTCGGACCGCTTTTGCTCAAGGATCTGCCGCACGTCGTCCATCCGCTCGGTACGCTGCTGATTGGTTTCAGCTTCGCCTACCTGCCGCCGCTGGCGACCGCTCTGCTGTATGGCGATGGTGCGCTGCTCGCGTTCGCCATTGCGCTGGGCATCAATCTGCTGCTGGGTTCGCTGCTGTGGCTGATGACGCGGCGTGCGCGCCGCGAGTTGCGTGCACGCGACGGTTTCCTGCTGGTGGCGCTGGCGTGGATCGTGTTCGCGGCCGATGCGGCGATTCCGCTGATGCTGGCGCTGCCGCAACTGTCGTTCACCGACGCTTACTTCGAGAGCATGTCCGGCTTCACCGCAACCGGCGCGACGCTGCTGACCGGCATCGACCAGCTGCCGCATGCGGTGAATCTGTGGCGCCACGAACTGTGCTGGCTCGGCGGTCTTGGCGTCATCGGTCTCGGCATGGCGGTGCTGCCACTGCTCGGCATCGGCGGCATGCAGGTGTACCGCGCCGAAGCCAGCGGGCCGATCAAGGAGACGCGCCTGCTGCCGCGCTTCGTGCAGACCGCACGTTCGCTGTGGATGATCTACATCGTGCTGACCATCGCCTGCGCGATCGCGCTGCGCATCGCCGGCATGAATCTGTTCGATGCGATCTGTCATGCGCTATCGACCCTTTCGCTCGGCGGCATCTCGACGCACGACGCCAAGATCGGCTACTTCCATTCGCAAGCGATCGAAGCCGTATTGATGGTGTTCATGCTGCTCGCCGGCATCAACTTCGCCACCCATTTCGTCGCCTGGCGCGGGCGCAGTCTGCGGGCCTATCTGAAAGACCCGGAAGCGATCGCTTTCCTGGTGCTGGTGCTCGCTAGCGTGTTCGGACTCGCGCTGTATCTGTGGCAGACGCACGCCTATCACGGCCCCTGGCCGGCGCTGCGCTACGCCGCGTTCAACGTGATTTCGATCGCCACCGACTGCGGCTTCTACAACACCGACTACGATCGCTGGCCGCTGTTCGCAGGCCTGTGGATGCTGCTGCTATCGTGCATTGCGGTGTCGGCGGGTTCCACCGGCGGCGGCATCAAGATGATCCGCATCCTGATTCTGTTTCGCCAGAGCGCGCGCGAAATTTATGCCTTGCTACATCCCACCGCGGTGCATTCGCTGAAGCTGCGCGGCCAGGTATTGCCGGAACGTGTCGCCTTGTCCGCACTCGGCTTCATCCATCTGTACACGATGAGCATGGTCGGCCTGACTTTTCTGCTGATTCTCAGCGGCATGGATTTCCTGTCGGCATTTTCGGCGATCGTCGCCACGCTCAACAATGTCGGCCCGGGCTTGCACGGCGTCGGACCGGGCAGCACCTATGCGGGTTTGAGCGATTTCCAGACCTGGGTCTGCACCGTCTCGATGCTGGTCGGACGGCTCGAATTCTTCGTCGTGCTGATTCCGTTGACGCCCGGGTTCTGGCGCGACTGAACGCCAAGCGCGACGCGCTTCAGATGAAAGTAACGCCGACCTGGAACAGTTTTTCGACTTCGCGCGCTTTCTTCTTGTCGACGATGAACATGATCACATGATCTTCGGCTTCGACCACCGTATCGCCATGCGCGATGATGACTTCCTCGCCGCGCACGATCGCGCCGATGGTGGTGCCGGCGGGCAACTTGATCTGGTCGAGCCGGCGGCCGACGACGCGTGAGGTGCCGCGCTCGCCGTGCGCGACTGCTTCGATCGCCTCGGCGGCACCGCGCCGCAAGCTGTGCACTTTGACCAGATCGCCGCGCCGCACATGCGCCAGCAGCGCCGACACCGTCGCCTGCTGCGGCGAGATCGCGATATCGATGGCGCCGCCCTCGACCAGATCGACGTAAGACAAGCGGTTGATCAGCGACATCGCGCGCCGTGCGCCGAGCCGCTTGGCCAGCATTGCCGACAGGATATTGGCTTCGTCGTCGTTGGTGACCGCGCAGAACACGTCGACGTCGTCGACGTTTTCGCTGACCAGCAGCGCCTCGTTGGCGGCATCGCCGGCGAGTACGACGACGTGATCGAGCGACTCCGACAACGCCTTCGCCTTGTCGCGATTGCGCTCGATCAGCTTGACCTGCACTTCGCCCTGCAGCGCTTTCGCCAGACGCCAGCCGATGTTGCCGCCGCCGGCCAGCATCACGCGTTTCACCGGCCGGTCCTGACTCCGCAGCTCGGCCATGATCGCGCCGATATGCGCGGTGGCGGCGACGAAGAAGACTTCGTCATCGACTTCGATGATGGTGTCGCCCTCCGGCAGAATCGGTCGGTTGCGGCGATAGATCGCGGCGACGCGCGCATCCACGCCTTTCGGCAGATGCGACGGCAGCTCCTTCAGTTCGCGACCGACCAGCGGACCGCCGTAGAACGCACGCACACCGACCAGGCGCACGCGACCTTCGGCGAAATCGACCACCTGCAAGGCACCCGGATAATCGATCAGGCGGTGAATCGCATCGGTGACCAATTGTTCCGGGCTGATGCGCAAGTCGACCGACAGCGCATCCGGCAGGAACAGCTTGTCCTCTTCGCTGAGATACTCGGCCGCGCGCACGCGCGCAATCTTGGTCGGCGTATGGAACAAGGTGTGCGCGATGCGGCAGGCGAGCATGTTGGTCTCGTCGCTCTCGGTCACCGCGATGATCAGATCGGCGTCTTCGGCGCCGGCGCGACGCAGCACATCGGGATACGACGCGAAGCCGCGCACGGTCCGGATATCGAGCCGCTCGCGCAAGGCAGACAGCGCCTCCTCGTCGGCATCGACGACGACGATGTCATTCGCATCGCTGGCCAGATTTTCGGCCAACGTGGTGCCGACCTGGCCGGCGCCAAGAATGACGATTTTCATAGCTGATTTTTCACCCGCAGCGACCATACGCGGCCATGTTGCAGCGCGCAAGGGCGCCACCGCACGGACCAGCGCGATGGCTGACGCGATCTATTCTGCGATCTGCGGCGAGCGCACATGCTCCGGACGCACGCCCAGCCCAACCATGCGCGCTGCCAGACCGCGGCCCCAGGCGCTTGCCGCCATCATGCGGAGCGCCAGCGGTGGCACCGGCGGCGCACCGGCCAGCATCGGTTCCAGCAGCTTGCGATGAACCGCGCGCTGCGCCGCTTGAGTCAAACGCGTCGGTAGCTCGCGGCGGCGCTGCACGGCAGCCAGATCGCGATCGTCGAGCCGATGTTCAAGCAGCGGCCCGGCGAGCCGGTTGGCAGCGGCGACCGCATCCTGCACCGCCAGGTTGATGCCGACGCCGCCGACCGGCGACATCGCATGTGCAGCGTCGCCGATACACAGCAAGCCGGGACGATGCCAAGCTTGCAGCCGATCGAGTTGCACGCGCAGCAGATGCACTTCATCCCAGTTGCGAATCTGTTGCTCGCGTCCGGCCAGGAACGGCGCCAGCTTGACGACCTGCCGTTGCAACTCGGCGATGTCGCCGGCACGCATCGGCTCGAAGCCATCTTTCGCGATCACGTAAGCGATCTGCCAGTAATCGCCACGGTCGATCAGCACCAGCATCGCGCCTTCACCGAGACGCGCGGCGACATTGTTCGGATCGCCGTCGATTCGCGGCAGACGAAACCACAGCACGTCGATCGGCGCACCCAGATCGAGCGGCACCAAGCCACCCTGCTGCCGCACGATCGAACTGCGGCCATCGGCGGCGACGCTCAGCGATGCACGCACGCCGCGCTCGGTGCCGTCTTTGACGAATTTCAAACCGACGACGCGCTGGTCCTCGATCAACAGGCCTTTGACTTCCGCCTGCAGATGCAACTGAAAACCGGCGTATTTGCGCGCGGCATTGGTGACCAGCTTGAGAAAGTCCCACTGCGGCACCAGCGCGATATAGGGATAGCGTCCCGGCAACCGCGAAAAATCAGCGAACTGCCATTCGCCAAGATGACTCTGCATGCCGACCGAATCGACGCGCCGAAACGGCAGCTGCGCGAAATCTGCCGCGAGGCCAAGCTCGTCAAGCACCTGCAAAGTCGAGGGATGCACCGTATCGCCACGGAAGTCGCGCAGGAAATCGGCATGCTTTTCGTAGACGTTGACGCGCAAACCCGCACGCGCCAGCAACAGGCCGAGCATCGCGCCCGCAGGACCGCAACCGGCAATTGCACAATCGACCGTTTCCATCACTCGCTCCTGCGTGACTTCACGCGTGATTCCGCGGGCCCTTGGCAAGTCAGCGATCGCGCGTTCAAGCCTGCGTACGCGTGCGCGCCACCGCTTCGCGCCAACCGGCGTACAGCGCGTCCGCGCGGTGCTGCGGCATCTTCGGCTCGAAGCGTGCGTCGGCGCGCCACAGTGTCGCGATCTCTTCGAGCGAAGCGTAGCCGCCTTGTTTGGAACCGGCTTGCAATCCTGCCAGCAGCGCAGCGCCGAGTGCAGTGGTTTCGACAGTGCGCGGTCGCACCACCGGAATGCGCAAGGTGTCGGCGAGAAATTGCGTCAGCCAGTCGTTGACCACCATGCCGCCATCGACACGCAATTCGGTTGGCGGCGTCGCATCTTTCGCCATCGCGTCGATCAGATCGCGCGTCTGGTAACAAGTCGATTCGAGTGCGGCGCGCACGATGTGCGCAATGCCGGAGTCGCGTGTCAAACCCAGAATTGCACCGCGCGCCTGCGGATCCCAATACGGCGCGCCGAGTCCGGTAAACGCCGGCACCAGATAAACGCCCTGCGTATCTTCGATCGAACGCGCCAGTGCTTCGGTTTCGCCCGCGGCACCGATCAGGCGGATCGCATCGCGCAGCCACTGCACCGCCGCACCCGCGACGAAGATGCTGCCTTCCAGCGCATACGTCGCTTCACCCGCGATGCGATAAGCCAGCGTGCTGAGCAGACGTTGCTGCGACTGCACGATGTCCTTGCCGGTGTTGAGCACCAGGAAGCAACCGGTGCCGTAGGTGCTCTTGATCATGCCCGGCGCGAAGCAGGCCTGGCCGACGGTGGCCGCCTGCTGATCGCCGGCGATGGCGCCGATCGGAATTTCGGCGCCGAACAACTCGCGCTCGGTATGACCGAAGTCACTCGCGCTGTCGCGCACTTCCGGCAGCAATTGCTTCGGCACGCCGAAGAATGCCAGCAGTTCATCATCCCACTGCCCGCTGTGCAGGTTGTACAGCAGCGTGCGGCAGGCGTTGGTGGCGTCGGTCGCGTGCAGCTTGCCGCCGCTGAGTTTCCACAACAGCCAGCTGTCGATGGTGCCGAACGCGAGTTCGCCTTTTTCGGCGCGTGCGCGTGCGCCTTCGACATGCTGCAGCAGCCAGCCGATCTTGGTCGCGCAGAAATAAGGATCGAGCAACAGCCCGGTCTTCTGCTGCAGCCATTGTTGACGTTGATCGTCGCCGCGTTCGCGACACCAGTCCGCGGTGCGCCGATCCTGCCAGACGATCGCGGGCGCGATCGGCGCGCCGGTCTTGCGATCCCAGATCACCGTGGTCTCGCGCTGATTGGTGATGCCTAGGCTGAGGATGTCGCGCGCGTGCAGGCCGGAATCTTTAAGCGCACCGCGCACGCAGGTCTGCACGTCGCTCCAGATGCGCAGCGCATCGTGCTCGACCCAGCCCGGCTGCGGATAGGCTTGCGGCAATTCGACTTGCGCGGTGCCGAGCTTGTCGCCATTGCGATCGAATACGATTGCACGTGAACTGGTGGTGCCCTGGTCGATTGCGAGCAACGCAGTTTTCGGCACTCTGATCTCCTTCCGGCGCGTTGCGCCCTTCACGGGCTTTCAGTGCGCTTGTTGTAGTCTGGCGCAATGCTGTGAGGGGAGACCTTACCGATGAGTGCCACAGGATTCCAGTTGCCGCTCGCGAACGCTGCGGCGCTATACGTACATTGCTGGCTGCCGGCGGCCGCGCCGACGGCGGCCTTGCTGATCGTGCACGGCATGGCCGAGCACGGCGCGCGCTATGCGCGGCTCGCCGCGGCGCTGAATGCACAGGGCATCGCCGTCTATGCGCCAGACTTGCCCGGTCACGGCCTCAGCGTGCAGCAGCCGCAGGATCGCGGCTTCTTCAAGGAGCACGATGGCTGGGGATATGCGCTCGATGCGATTCACCAAGTGCGTCTGCATGTTGCCGCAGCGCACGCCGGACTGCCGTTATTGCTGCTGGGTCACAGCATGGGTTCGTTCCTGAGCCAGCACTACCTGGTCGAACACGGCGCTGGCCTCGCCGGCGCGGTGCTCTCGGCAACGACTGGCAGCCTCGGGCCGACGCGCGCGCTGGGTGCAACACTGCTGCGCGCCGAAGGCTGGTTGTTCGGCAAGCGTCATCCGAGCGCGCTGGCGGAAGCGCTCAGCTTCAAGACTTTCAACAAACGCTTCGATCGCAAGGACGCGCCGGCACGCACGGCGTTCGACTGGCTATCGCGCGATCCAGACGAAGTCGATCGCTACATCGCCGATCCGCAGTGCGGATTCCGCTGCAGCGCGCAGCTGTGGGTGGACCTGCTCGATGCCGGCGCGCAGTTGCTCGATCCGGCACGACTGGCGCGGATTCCGCGCACGCTGCCGATCCTGCTGATCGCCGGCAGCGACGATCCGGTCAGCGGCGGCGCCAGCGGCCCGAACCTGCTGGCGGCAGCGTATCGCAAGACGGCGATCAGCGATGTCGGCGTGAAGATCTATCCGCAGGGCCGTCACGAACTGCTCAACGACATCTGCCGCGAGCAGGTCACTGCGGATTTGAGCCACTGGTTCGCGGCACGGATCGGCCACGCCTGAAGCGCGTGCCGCGCGCAGCACGCGGCTGGAACTGCAATCAGGCGGCGTGCACCGCGACGGCCGATGCCACTATCGGTCCGGTCGGCTGACCGGTCGGTGAACCGCCCGGCGGTTCCAGGCTGATCACCAGCTTCAACTCGGCCGCACTGGCCAGCGCAGCCGGCAGCGGCAGGCTGCCATTGCCTGCGGTCGGCAGCATGCCGATTGCGATCGGTCCGTTCGGCGACAGCCACCACAGTTCCGCTGCGCGACCCCCGAGTTGCGGCGTGCCGTTCGCGGCAACCGTCATGAGCGCGCGCGCGGGCGTCAGGCTCAGCGTCCACTGCATATCCGAATCCGGCATCTTCAGCAGTGCGACATACAAGGCCGCGGCTGGCGTAGTCGGCGTTACCGCGGCCGGCAAGTTTTCCGGCGTTTTCGGTTGACTCAGCAGCACCGCGACGACCACCGCCACGGCAGTGGCGAGGCCGGCGAGAATGCGCCAGGCCGGCGGTCCCGATGGCTTAGAGCCCATGACAGAATCGATGCGAACGGCATGCCTGACAGCGCTGCGCAGACGCGCGCAGATCGCTGGCCGTAGCGGAGATCAGCAGCGTCGTCAGTTGCTCGATTCGAAACATTGTTTCTCTGCTCGTCTTCACATCGATGATAAACGAGCCCATCGCCGATCGGTACGCAGCGGGCGCGGCTGCCTATAATTACGTTCTTTAGCTCACATGCTTCGGGCTGCGTTTCGCAGCCGCCATCCAACATCGAGGTAGCTCGCTCTTGAATCTCGGCTCCTATCCGGCAACCCGCCCGCGTCGCTTGCGCAGCGCAGCCTTCGTGCGCGATCTGGTACGTGAAACGCGACTCGCGCCGGCACAGCTAATCGCACCGCTGTTCGTCGCCGAGGGCAAATTGAAGGGACCGATTCGCTCGATGCCCGACATCCTGCGGCTCGATCTCGACGAACTGGCGGCCGAAGTCAAAGCGCTGCACCGCATGGGTATCGCCGCCGTCGCCTTGTTCCCGGTGATTCCGCCCGAGCTGAAAAACGAACTCGGCAGCGAAGCGCTGAATCCCGAAGGCCTGATCCCGCGTGCGATCAAACGCGTCAAGGCAGAGCTGCCGGAACTCGGCGTCATCGTCGACATCGCGCTCGATCCCTACACCAGTCACGGCCACGACGGCATCCTCGACGACAGCGGCTACGTCGCCAACGACATCACCGTCGAAGCGCTGCGCAAGCAGGCGCTGGTGCTGGCGCGTGCCGGTGCGGATGTGCTGGCACCGAGCGACATGATGGACGGCCGCGTCGGTGCGATCCGCTCGGTGCTGGAACGCGACAATCGCCACAACACGCTGATCCTGTCGTACGCCGCCAAATATGCTAGCGGCTTCTACGGTCCGTTCCGCGACGCGGTCGGCTCGTCTGCGTCGCTGAAGGGCGACAAGCGCACTTACCAGATGGACCCGGCCAATAGCGACGAAGCGCTAAGGGAGGTTGCGCTCGACCTAGCCGAAGGTGCCGACATCATCATGGTCAAGCCGGGCCTGCCGTATCTCGACATCATCCGCCGCGTAAAGGACCGCTTCGAAGTGCCGGTCTGCGCGTATCAGGTCAGCGGCGAATACGCGATGCTGAAAGCGGCTACGGCCAACGGCTGGCTCGACGAGAAGAAGGTCGTGCTGGAAAGCTTGCTGTGTCTGCGCCGCGCCGGTGCCGACATGATCCTGACTTACTTCGCCAGGCAGGCGGCGCAATGGTTGGCGGAATGATCATCCTGACTTTGTCACTAGCCAGCAGCCACTAGCCACTGCATCCATGGATCGTTACGCCGTCCTCGGCCAACCGGTGGCCCACAGCCTGTCGCCGCGTATTCATGCACTGTTCGCCGAACAAAGCGGCGCCCAGCTCAGCTACGAAGCGATCGAAGTCGCGCCTGCCGCGCTTGCCGAAACGCTCGCGCGTCTGCATGCCGAAGGCTACGCCGGACTCAATCTGACGCTGCCGCATAAGATCGCCGCCGTATCTTTGTGCGAGACGCGCAGCGCGCGCGCGGCAGCCGTAGGCAGCGTCAATACGCTGATTCGCAGCGATGGCGGCTGGCATGGCGGCAACACCGATGGCGCTGGACTGGTGCGCGATCTGCGCGAAAACCTGCGGTTAACGCTCGCCGGTCAGCGCATTCTGCTGCTCGGCGCCGGCGGTGCCGCACGCGGCGTGCTAGCGCCGCTGCTCAACGAGCAGCCGGCCGAACTGGTGATCGCCGGTCGCACGCCGTGGCGGCCCGAAGAACTTGCTACTGAATTCAAAGCACTTGGCCCGGTGCGCCCCTGCACCTTCCTGGCATTGAAGGGCGACCACTTCGATCTCGTCATCAACGCCACCTCGGCCGGCCATAGCGGCGTGGCACCGGGCTTGCCGGCCGACGTCTTGAATGCCGATGCTGCGGCTTACGATCTCAGCTACGGCCGCGCCGCCGAACCGTTCCTGCAACGCGCACGCGCGCTCGGTGCCACGCGAACCTTCGATGGTCTCGGCATGCTGGTGGAACAGGCGGCGGCGGCGTTTGCGCTGTGGCGCGGCCAACGGCCCGCAACAGCGCCGGTACTCGCCGCCTTGCGCGGTTGAGCGAAGCGTCTAGCTGCTCGCCGACTTCGCTTCCGCGGCGGCCTTGTCGCGATCGCGCATGCCGACGACCCAGCGCGCCGCCAGGATGCCGAGTTCGAACAGCAGATAGGTCGGCACTGCCAGCAGCGTCTGCGACAGCACGTCCGGCGGCGTCAGAATCGCTGCAGCGACGAACACGCCGACCAGCACGTAGTCGCGCCGCGCGGCCAGTTGCTGCGGCGTGACCACCCCGCTCCAGGCGAGCAGTACGATCGCGACCGGGGTTTCAAAAGTCAGGCCGAAAGCCAGGAACAGCTTCAGCACGAAGTCGAGATATTTGCCGACGTCGGTCATCACCGCCACGCCTTCCGGCGCGACGTTGACGAAGAAGCGGAACACCACCGGCAGCACTGCGAAATAGGCGAAGGCGACGCCGACGTAGAACAGCAAGGTGCTCGATGCCAGCAGCGGCATAATCAGCCGGCGTTCGTTGCGATACAGGCCCGGCGCGACGAACGCCCAGATCTGATACAGCACCCAGGGCAATGCGACGACGAAGGCCAGCACTGCCGCCAGCTTGAAGGGCACGATGAACGGCGAGGCGACTTCGGTCGCGATCATCGAACTGCCGGCCGGCATCAGATGCAGCAGCGGCGCGGCGAAGTAGTGATAGATCGTGCGCGAAAAGTAGGCCAGCGGCGCGAACGCGATGGCGATCCCGAACAGCGCACGGATGACGCGTGTGCGCAGTTCGCGCAGGTGCGACAGCAGCGGTTGTTCGGTGCCGTCCGGTTCGTCGCCGACGGCACCACCGCTGAGCGGTTCAGGGGCCATAGTGATTCTGCGGCGGTGCCGGCGCCGTGTTCTCGGAAACGGCAGCCGCGGTCGGCGCGGGTGCCGGCGTGGTCGGCGGACTGGCCGGCGGTGGTGCTACCGGAGCAGTATTCACCGTCGAGGGCGCTTCGACCGTGCTGACCACCGAATTCGTTTCGTCGCGGATCGCCTTCAGGTTCAGGTCGACGTTGGAACGCACTTCATCCGACTGATCGCGCAGGATGCGATGCGAGTCCTTCACCTGC
>JAQGNU010000088.1 GCA_028291645.1 Nevskia sp. | reverse complement strand
CCTGCGTCACCCAGGCTCACCGGCCCGTCCGCATAGGGCGCCACCGCGCCCAACACGCCACACACCGCCAATACGCGCCTACTCCCACCCATCCTAATCCAGCAAAACATTTGTGTCAAAATGTTTTGCTGGGCATTGCCGAAGCACCTTTGGGGCTCGGCAGTCGGGCATGGACGCGTGATCAGGCCGTATCGAGCACGGCGATCGGGGCGAGCCTTAGCCGCGGCGGCGACGTTCGGATTCCTGGGCGCCGAACAGGCTCGTGCGGCCAATCACGCTATTCCAATAACTCGAGCCGTTATATATTTGAATGAACTTCCCGAACGATTCCCCCGTGCGTAAAAAACCAGCGGTAACAGAGGAGCCCGTGCTCGGCCGGCAGGCTTTAAAAACCAAACGCACGCGTGAAGCCATCATCAATGCGGTTATTTCTCTGATCAAGGAAGGCGGCTTTGCGGCGGCGAGTTCGAGCAAGATCGCCGAACGGGCGGGAACCACCTGGGGCGCGGTGCAACATCACTTCGGCACCAAAGAGGACATCCTCGACTCGATCCTGGAGATGTCGCACGAGCGGTTCACGATCAGGATGGCAGACGCCGCCTTGCGCACGGGATCGCTCGCCGACCGCGTCAGCTTATTCGTAGACCGGATGTGGGCGCACTACCAGGAGGATCTCTACCTGGTTGCGCTGGAAATCTTACTGGCCACCCGGGCATTTTCCGGAAAAGTATCGGCGAACCTGCAAAAGCGCCAGGCGCGCAGCCATTTGAAAACGCTGCGCGAGGTTTTTCACGACTCCAAGCTGGACGATACTCATTTGCTCGAGGCGCTGAGATTCACCCACTGCTTCCTCGACGGCTTGACGATAGAACGGGTATTCGAGACCCGCACCCGCAATGTCGATCGCCATCTTCAGCGCATCAAAATGGCGATGCTGATCATGCTCACCGAAATGTAGCGGCGACCATCGTTTTTAATTCTCGTCGGCTACGCACTCGCTCAAACGCCGAATCCGCCGGACACATTGATTTGCTGGCCGGTGATGTAGGCCGCCTTATCGGAGGCGAGGAACACCGCCGCATGGCCGATTTCCTCCGGCTTGCCCCAGCGCTTCAAAGCCAGCAGCTTCTGCGTCTCGTCGATCCACTTGCGATCGAACACGCCGCGCTCCAGCAACTCCAGAAACATGCCGGCCTCGATCACTCCGACCAGCACCGAGTTGGCGCGGATGCCGTTTACGCCCTCCTCTTTTGCGATACCGCGTATGAGCGCTTCGTTGGCCGCTTTCGGCGCCACCGACAAGCCGTCCTTGTGCGGCCACCACAGATGACCTGCCGAACCCAGATGCACGTAAGAGCCGCCGCCCGCCGCGCGCAATGCGGGCAGCGTCGCCTGCACGACATTGAAGAATCCATGCACTTCAATATCGATCGATTTGCGCCACAGATCGTGCGGAGTCGCGCCGATCAGCATCTGCTCGACCACCGGTCCGGCGGCAAACACCACCGTGTGTATGCGCTGATGCTCGCGCAGCGCTGCCGCGACGATCGCTTCGACCTGCGCCGGCTGCGTCACATCCGCCTGATGAATCGTCGCCTTGTGCCCGAGCGCCCGGATCTCGCCGGCAACCTTCTCCGCCTCAGCTTGCTTGGATCGGTAGGCGACAGCCACATCGGTTCCCGCGCGCGCGAATGACAGCGCCACTGCCCGGCCAATTCCGCCACTGCCGCCCAGCACCAGGACTGCGCCCTGCGGAAATCCATTGTTCATCGTTCGGTTCTCGGTTGAGGTGGGATCGGGCGCAGGCCGGTCACCAGCATGGTTTGTGATTCACTTGCAGCGATCCTCCGACCAGGCGATCAGCCGCTCGCGGCGCACAAGCCTAGTCAATCCACGGCAGCCGTTCCTACTCATATTGGAGTAGCGGCGAACGGACTTTGTGCCTATATCAGACTGCGGCGACGCAAGTCCGCGGTGTTGCGCGGGACGCGGCAGAACATAGCGGGCGGTAGCCCTGCGCAGCACCTTAGGCTATGTTCGCGGCATTGTTTCCGCCAGTGATTGTCCCCGCCGCCATGTCGCTTTCCGCCACCCAGCCTGGGATCGACCGCAAGCTCGTTCTCGCCCGTTTCGCCAACAATCTCCCGCGACATATTTCTGTGGTCGCGCGCGCGCTCAATCAGCAGCTCGTATCCGCCTGCACGGCGCAGGGTTATTCCGGCGTGCGCGCGCCGTTCGTGCAACTGCTGTTCCAGCTGCGTCCGGAGGGCCGCCGGCTGGTCGACATCGCTCAATACTGCGGGCTTACGCAGCAGGTGGCGGGGCAGATCGCCGACGAACTGGAGCGCCTGGGTTATCTGTCGCGCAAGCCAGACCTCAGCGATCGCCGCGCCAAACGGCTGTTGCTCACACGCAAAGGCGAGCGACTGGCCGCCTGTGCGGAAGCCACCTCCGCGCGCATCGAGCAAGAGCTATCGCAGCTAATCGGTGCGGCAGCGCTGGCCGACTTCAAGCGTAGCTGCACGCAGCTGTTCAACGCGCTGGTGGCGCCGCGCGCCGATGCGGCGCCACCCCACAATCCTGCCGCCGCGCTGCCGCTGTGCCTGGCCGGCCTGGCGACTTTTTGCGAGCGCACGCTGATGGATTTGGACAAAGCCAGCGGCTATCGCGGATTGAAGATGTCGTTCGCGCAGGTGCTGACCTACAGCTCGCCGCACGGCACGCTGATCAACGATCTCGCACGCATCAACAACGTCTCGAAACAGGCGATCAGCCAGGTGGTCAAACAGGTTGAGCAGCTCGGCTACGTGCAGCGCCGGCAGCATCCCTGCGACCGCCGTTCAACGATGATTTTCCTCACCGATTCCGGCCTGCGACTGATTCGCGACTCGCTCGACAACCTTGGGCGCATCGAGGCCGATCTCAGCCGCGTGCTCGGCAGCAGCGGTGCGGCGCGCTTCGCCACAACCGCCGAGCAGCTGTTCATGTGTCTGGATACAGGCGTGCCGCGCGTCAACGGCGAACACGCCGAGTTGAGCACCGAGGCCATCCTGCACCGCGCGATGGAACGTCTCTACCTCGACAGCGGCGAAGCGCTGCGCGCACGCCTTTTCAATCGCGCAGGCCGCAAGGCAAAGCTGTCGAGCGCCGTGCTGAAGACGCTGCGCAGCCTCGAAATCCGCATCTCGGACTGAACCGCACTGAGCACGCCGCGTTCAGTGTTGCTGGTGGAGTTCGACGATTTCCCGCAGCGTTCGACGCACGTCCTCGCGCCGATAGTTCAATAGCGCCACGTCGGCAGCAGCCGGCTCGTAGTAAAGGCTTGCGCCGCGGCCGGCATACAGCGCCGAATCGGGCAGCAGCGGATGCTCTGCGTCGCGCACTTCCAGCGGCGCCGAACGACCTGCCGCGCGGAAGTATTCGCCGAAGTAGTCCTGGAACGACAGGTTTTCGTCGCCCAACAGATAGGCCTTGCCGGGCGCGCCGCGCTCGAGTGCGCCGGCGATCGCTTCGGACAGGCTCGTAGTCGAGATGAAATTCACGCCGCCGGGCATCGCGAAAACCGGTAGCTGCGGCATCAGCCCCAGTGCATAAGCTGCGTGCGCAGCCAGCCCTGGCACGACCAGGCCGGGTACGCTGCCGACGACGAAAGGTGCATTCAGGCTGCAGACCCGAAAAGCCGGAGTATTCAGCGCGCGCACGCCCTCGTCGGCCAGCAGGCGGCCGCGCACATAGTCGCTTTTCGCCACCAGCTGCGGCGCGGCCTGCGGGTAGAAACTGCCGATATAGATCGCGCAACCGATGCCGGCTTCGCGCGCCACTGCGAAAAAACGCGGCACGCCTTCGACATTGGCGCGCTGCCAGTGCGCCTTCTCGTCCACGCCCGGCGGCAGGTGGCGGATGTCGTTGCCCGCCGCGAACACCAGCGCATCGAAACCCGACAAGCGCCGCACGCTGAAATCACCGGCGAGGTAATCACCCTGCAGCAGCGGCAATTTCGCCAGCGGCGTTTCCGGCGACGCAGGCTTGCGCGCCGCGATGCTCACGTTATGACCCTGCTGCGCGAGCCACAACGCCGCATGTCCACCGATCAGACCCGTGCCGCCGACCACCAGAATGTTCACAGGCAACTCCAGTTCGTGGACCGCGCACCGCAGATCATCGCGGCAATGTCGTAAATGGTTTCACAGCGATGCTCCGAGCCGCTATGCGCCCGCCGGCCGCCGTTGTCCACCGCAAAGAATCTCCGTCACGCGTTCGGTGTCCATGTATTCCTTCAGCACCGCCAACTGGCCGTCGCGGAACTCGAACAGGAAATGATACTGGTTGGTGTAGGTGCGCCCGGAGGCATGCAGTCCTTCCGAGTGCGCCTCCAGCGCGACGCGCTCGCCTTCGGCGGTCATCGCATCGATGGTGAAATGAATGCCTTGCGGAAACGCCTGGTAGATCAACCCCGCCGCCTGGCGCACCTGCGCCTTGCCGAACTTGCCCGAGATCAGCGTATTGCCCATCGTCAGGCAGTAGCCATCGTCGGTATAGGCGTCGGCGATGGCGGCGACATCGCCGCGATTGAGCGCGTCGATGAAGTCTCGCACCAACTGCTTGTTGCGTTGCTCCTGGCTCATGGTCTGCTCCGGTATTCAATTGCATTGATCACGCTCTGGGCAAAACGAGGGAGCATGTTCAGCTCCCCCGCGATGATTCGAGTGCTGCAGTGTGCCCTCAGGTCTTGCGCACGTGTTGAGTCTGCAGCAGGAAGTGCGACAGCGCCGGAATCGGCACCAGCGCGCCGATCATGTTTCTCAGAAACATGAAAGTCAGCAGCGCCCCATGCTGGCCTGGAACTTGATCGGCAACCACGCCCAGGTGACGACGCTGGCTGCCAGCGTGACGCCGACCAACGCCACCACCGGCAGCGTGGCCGCCTTCAGGCCGATGCCGAGCCCGACCATCAGCGTCTCGCACAGCACCGAAGTGATCGCCAGCGGCATCATCGCTTGTGGACGCTGCGACCATTTAGTTTCACGTCTTGACTACTCAGTCAAGATATACTTGCATTAAATATCCGCGGACCGCAACGAGGTTTTCGCGCCGGCGCACGTCGCGCGCCGAGGTGCTCGCGCGAGGAGACGAAATGAAACAAGGCATCCGCAGTCCCATGCTGGGCGCATACCGGACGATCACGCAGTCCGCAGTGCGCGGCGCGTCCTGCGCGCGCAGCCACCGCTGCCCGGCGCTGATCGCCGAGCGTGCAGCCGCAGACAGCGGTTCGCCGGGAACGGCGGCATGACGCTGCCCGAACTGGACCTGCGCGATCCCGCGTTCTGGCAGAACCCGTCGCCGGTGCTGGCCGACTTGCGCGAGCAGACGCGCGTCGCCATCACCAACGACGGCAGCAAGCTCATCCTGCGTCATGCCGACGTCAGCGCGCTGCTGTTGTCCGGCCTGTTCGTCAACGAAGGCATCTCGCTGCTCGCACGGCGCGGCTTCAAACCCGGCGATGCGCTGTACGAGTTCCGTCGGCAGGCGCTCGGTGCGATGGGCGGCGCCGAGCATCTGCGTGTGCGCAGCCTGGTGTTGAAAGCGCTCGGCCACCAGCAGGTGCAATTTGTGCGCGGCGTAGTGGAACGGCGCTTGCCGGCAATGCTGGAACCGCTGTTCGACCGCGACGTCGACGTGCTGCAGCCGATTACCAGCCAGCTGCCGCTCGAAGTCATCGGCGAATACTTGGGCATCGACGTAGGCGACCGCGCGCGCGTCGACGCGCTGGTGCGCGAGGGCCAGGCCAAGGCCTTCGGTCGCGAGGTCACGCCGCAGATCGTGCAGCGCACCAACCAGATCTTCAGCGAGCTGCTCGCCTTCGTCGCCACACAGATCCGCGAACGTCGGATCAAGCCGCGCAACGATCTGCTGGCGCGTCTGCTGGACGTGGAAGACAGCCAGCAGACACTGAGCGAGGACGAGGTGATCGTGCTGTTCCTCAACCTGTTCATCGGTGCGATCGAGTCGACTGCGAGTTCGATGTCGACTGGCCTGCTACTGCTCGCACGACACCCGGAACTGTTGGACGCGCTGCGCGCAGAGCCTGCGCGCGTGGCCGCTTTCGTCGAGGAAAACCTGCGCCTGTATCCGCCGAACACGCTGATCGCCAACAAGGTGGCGAAGCAGGATGGCGAGTTCTGCGGCGTGCGTTTCGCGGCCGGCGAGCCGGTGATCGTGCCGGTCCCGGCACCGAATCGCGATCCGCGCGCGTTCGAACACGCCGACCAGCCCGACCTGTCGCGCGCGCCGCAGCGCCACTTCACGTTTAGCCTGGGCCCGCACTTCTGCCTGGGCCAGGCGCTGGCGCGCGCGCAGCTGCAGGCTTTCTTCGAAGTCTGCAGCCGGCACGTGCGCCGCATCGAACTGCTGGAACAGCGGATCGAGTGGCAGCCCTACGCGGCAATCACCAGCATGAAGTCGCTGCGACTGCGGCTGCATCGGTAAGCCGCGCGACTGCGCGAACAGAGCTTCGCTGCAGTTGAGCGCTGGCTGGTCGCAGTCGATCTTCGCCGCGCGAACGCGGAGTCTTCGCTAGCTGCAGTCCAAGGTTTCGATCAGGTTCTACATCAACAGCGCGCGTTCACCGGATGCCACAACGTCAACGCACGGCGTAACGTCCGGCCATCAGCGGCAAGTCCAGAAACGTGCGGATGCCGGGCGCCGCATCGCAGACGTAGGGAATCGCATTCACGGCATGCATCGCCGTGCAGATCATCGCGGGCGCGGTGTGCGATTCGTTGGCGTTCTTGTGTTCGAAGCTGGACGCCTGTTCGAACACGCAGCGCAGCGACGGCTCGCCTTCGATGGTGACGCTCCACTGGGTGTGGTTGCTCGCATCCTGCGGCGACGGCCAGCCCTCGCCCAGATCATAGGTCGCTACCCAAACCAGTTGAATAACGATCATCGGCCGCCCGCCGACGATGCCGGAGAAACGCGTCTTGATGCCGCCGATGGTGCCCGCCGGCACCGGTCCGGATTCAATCTGCGTTCCCGCTGCGGTGAGGCCGTATTCCTCGGTCTGCTCGATCCGTTCGAGCGGCATGCCCAGACCATCGGCCACCATCGCGATGGACTGGTGGAAAAACTGCATCATCAGGTCGAAGTTCGGGTGCTTGTGCCCGCGCACATCCTCGATCGTCCGGCCGAATCCCAGCATGTCGTGGTTCAGCTCCGGCGAGTTGTAGGTGCGGAAGTCGGCAAACTCACGAACAAAGATCTGGTCGATGCGACGGCTCATCACCGACATGGTGAGCGGCAAGACCTCGCCGGAAAAGCCCGGGTTGACGCCGGTGCCATGGACCGAAGTCGCGCCCTTTGCGCAGGCCTTCTCCAACCGCTCCACCAGCGCCGGGCCGAAGAACTTCGGATACAGCAGGCCCGAGGTCGTCACCACATTCTTGCCCGATTCGAGAAAGCGGCAGATCAGGTCGACATCGGGCCACAGCGCCATGTAGGAGACGCAGTCCGCCGGCAGCGCTACGATTTTTTCGATGTCGTCGGTCGCGGTGATACCCACCGGTCCGATGCCGGAGATCGCACCGGCGTCGAGGCCGACTTTGTCCTTGCTATGCACCAGCAGCCCGACAAGATCGAGTTGTGGATGCCCGACGATGCCGGCGACTGCATGCTTGCCCGCGCCGCCGGTGGCATATTGAATCACCCGATATTTTTTCGTCACGCTTTCCCTCCGTGATAAAGGCGTATTACCAGCAGCAGCGGGACCAGGCCCCAGGGCAGGTTGTAGCCGATCACCGGAAGCAAAGACGTGCCGTACTGCTTTGCACTGATCACTTCCCACGTCAGGTACAGCACCATGGCGTAGATCAGCGCCCCGCTTACCGTGTAGCCCACGGCGCGGAACAGCGGGGTATCGACGCGCCCGGTGGCGAAGGCATAGATTGCGTAGACGTAGAACGGACTCAGCAAGATGCTATCGAAGCCGATCATCAGCGCCATCCATAACGGCATGTCGAAATACACCGGATCGGCCTTCGCATAGCTCTTCCAGATTTGCGCAACCGTCGCGTTGGTGCAGGAATCGTGGCGCAGGCCATCCCAGCCGCAGTAGAGATAGAACAGCGGCTCGTGCACGAAGGCGACCAGCACGAACATGCCGAATGCGGCAATGAAAAATGCGTCGTACGCCCGGTAGCGCCTGCGATCAGCCATGGGCAAGTTGATGACTGCGCGGCAGCGGAAGATCGGCGCTCGTCAGCACGCCGCTGCGCGCCTCGTGCACCGGCTTCAGACTGTTGACTGCCGCCATCGCCGTAGCCAGGCCCGAAGGATTGAAGTCCGGCACGCCGCTGAGCGCCTGCTCGGAAAAAGTGTAGCGGGGCTCGAAAGTGCAACGCAGCGAAGGCGTGCCCTCGATCGTCACCCGCCACTGCGTATCGTTGCTCGCGTCAGCAGCCTGCGGCCAGCCTTCGCCCAGATCGAAAGCGGTGATCCAGTACGTATCCTGAACGATACGCGCCACCCCCGCTGCGATGCCCTGCCAGCGCCAGCGCTGGCCGGCGATCGTGCCTTTCGGCACATGACCGGCGGCGATATCGTAGGCGCGCGGGGCCATCACAAACTCGCGCGACTCGGTGATGTCGTCCAGCTTGAGCTTCAGGCCGTGCGCCAATGCCGCGACGGTCTGCGTGAAAAACTCGCGCATGATCGCCATATCCGGCAGCCGCCCGGCGTGTATGTCCTCGAGCGGCTTGCCGAAGCCCATCACGCTGATGATGTGCGGCGCCGGGTACTTCGAACAGTCTGCGTATTCTCGAATATGAATCTGCCGGATTTCGCGACACATCACCGACATCGTCAGCGGCAGGATTTCATCGGCCCAGCCCGGGTTGATGCCGGTCGCGTAAAACGATGCCTTGCCTTGCCGGCAGGCCTCTTCCAAGCGGCGCATGCTGGTTTCGTCAGCCCAGGCTGGCCACATCAGGCCGGCAGTGGTGACGACACTCTTGCCGGATGCGAGAAACGTGCAAATGGCATCGACGTCGGGGACCAGCATCATGTAGCAGACAATGTCCGCTTCGAGCCGGGACAGGTTGCCGAGGTCATTCGTCGCAAAAACATCACAGCACGGGTCCGGCATACCAGCGATGTCTGTAGCCTTGCGACCGGCGTTGGCGGCACTATGTACCTGCAGACCGACCAGTTCGAGTGACTTGTTGGTCAGAATTGCGCGCAGCGCCTGTTTACCTGCAATACCAGTACCGCATTGAATGACACGAAGTCGGGGCATGCCGCGGCTCAAGATTGCAGCAGTGGGGACGGCGGACGGAAGCGTGTCCACCTTGCTTGTATACGCATTTATTCGCTCTCCTCCCACTGCCGCGGGTGATTTATTCTTTGGTCGCCGTATGGTATGGCGCAGAAAGATTTGTGTCAAAATGTTTTTTATAAGGGACTAGAATCAAAAATGATCAAAACGAATGTTCCGCTGGGCCATCAGGCGCTCAAAGCTCAACGTACCCGCGAGAAACTCATAAACGCCACGATCGAGTTGATCAAGGAAGGCGGCTTCGCCGCTGCGAGTTCGAGTCGCATCGCGCAGCGCGTCGACATGACCTGGGGTGCAGCACAGCATCATTTCAGATCGAAGGAAGAAATCCTCGAAGCGATTCTGGCCTTAGCCTATAACCGGTTCATCGAAGTCATGGACGTACCTGAACTTCACACTGGGTCCATGGCCGATCGCATTCATCACTTCGTAGAACGCATGTGGGTTCATTACCAGAGCGATTACTGCTGGGTTTCAGTGGAGATTCTGCTGGCGACGCGCGGCGACGAGACACATCCGGTGCGGGCATGGGAGCAGCGTCGCGGACGCGCCCATTTGAAAGTCATCCGTGACGTGTTCCACGATACCAAGATCAGCGATGCCAAGATCCGCGAAGCCCTGACTTTTGCGCACTGTTGCATCACCGGGCTGTCGATGGAAAACGTTTTCGAACGCAAGGTTCGGAACCTGAGCACCCATCTGCACCACGTCAAGATGGCACTGCAGATCATGCTCTCCGGATTGTAGAAGTTCGGTCGAACCAACTACGAAGGGGCGGCCGCTTCAACGGCGGAAGCGGCGACCGCTCGCGCCAATCTCGATAATTGACGCGGGTGGCACGCAGCCGGAGGGGCGTTAAAGACCAAACGTCTTCAGCGCATTGTCGCAAATGATCTGGCGACGGTCGCCTTCCGGAATACCGGCTTCCGCGAATTGGCTGATCACCTGCTTCTGTGAATTCGGCCAGCACGTCGCCGGATGTGGGAAATCGGTCGACCAGTACAGGCATTCGGCGCCGAAGAAGTCATAGCAGGCCTTCAGCCCTTTCGGCTCGTACATGAACGTTGCGCCGCATTGCGCACGAAACGTCTCGCTCGGCAGACGCTTCACGCCTGGGAACTCATAGTGCAGGTGCATGCGCGGATCCAGCACCGACTCGAAGAACCAGGGTAGCCAGCCGAGTCCCGGTTCGACGAATATCACCTTCATCTTCGGATACTTTTCCAGCGTTCCGGTCAGAATCCAGAAACAGATCGCCTCCGCCAGAGGCGCCCACGCAAGCCCGGTGAAGATGCCCTTTTGCGGCGTCGGATCGCGACGGAAAACGTCCCACAGGCTGGCCCTGAGTTCCAGGTGGTTCATGATCGTCAAGCCGGTCTCTTCGATCGTCTTCCACAGTGGCTCGTAGACCTTGTCCTGAAAGTCCGGCAGACCACTGTCACTCGGGAACGGCGTCAGTTGAACGCAACGCGCCTTGTGATCTTTGGCGAGCCGGGTGACTTCCTTGACGGCGAAATCGATATCCATCAGGGGCAGCTGGTAGGCACACAGCAAGCGATCCGGATTGTACGCGGCAAAATCCGCCATCGACTGGTTGTAGCCCTTGAACATCTCCTTCCAGTCGTTGCCCATCAGCGCCGGATGGCA
This sequence comes from Nevskia sp., assembly GCA_028291645.1. Classification (GTDB taxonomy): domain Bacteria; phylum Pseudomonadota; class Gammaproteobacteria; order Nevskiales; family Nevskiaceae; genus Nevskia. The sequence goes on along the minus strand of JAQGNU010000088.1, from coordinate 25,739 downwards.
GACGGCGGCGCCGCCGACTTCCGGGAAGATCACTTCCGCCAGGACACCGTCGCGATCCATCGCCGCGATCTTGGCTGCCGGCTCCTTGTAGCCCAGATCCTTTGATGCCTCTGGATCGACAAAGTCCTCCATGTGCAGTTGCGGCTGCCCGGCGCGCTGGACTTTCTCGTTGTAGTCCGCGGCCTTGGCCATCCCCTCGTCCCAGACTTTATGCAAGTCCTTGCGCAAGCGCTGTTTGATCCAATCTCCGGAAAAATAGACGTGGGAGTCAGCCGAGACTAACCGTTGTTTGACTTCGGGGGCGGTAACAGACATTTCAAACTCCTCCTCAACTATTGGGAATTATTTCAGCGGCAGTGGATGGTCGCGCCTTGTTCGGCTCTGCCATCGTCGTTGTCGTCTCGTTCGAGCGCACAACGCCGACCATCCTGCATCGGAGGCATCCTAATCCAGTAAAACATTTATGTCAAAATGTTTTACTGGATCTCCATACCATGAGAGCCGGTCTTAACGGCGTCGACATTATCGATACGTATTACGAATCGCCTGTCCGATTGCAGGGCTTCGACGAAGACGCAGTCGTAACATTTATGTACAAATGTTTTTCTTTGGCTTACGCTGGCTGAAAAGCGGGCGGGCGTGGTTGCACGCTAATTAATTTAAGCCTGCCGCACGCAAAATAATTTTGCATGAATTCTGTAGCACGCGGAGGAGATGCGAGTGTCTCGGATGGTTTTTTTAATCGGTGCCTTAACGGTTTTTCTGTGCGCCTGCACGGGCAGTCCAGCGTCCACGATCAATGGAGACGCCACTTCTGAATGGCCGACCGTAGGCGGCACTCCGTCTGCTCAACGCTACTCCGAACTGAGCGACATTCAAAAGAACAATGTATCCCGATTGCGCCCTGCCTGGACCTACCACAGCGGCGACTTATCCAAGGGCGACAAGCAACATGGAGGAACAGCGCTGGAAGTGACGCCGATCATGGTCGGCGACGCGCTCTACTTCTGCACCCCTTTCAACCGGATCATCTCTCTGGATGCAGAAACCGGCGCCGAGCGGTGGAAGTTCGATTCGAAGACCGATTTAACGGGTGTCTACACGCCCGTATGCCGCGGTGTGGCGTACTGGCATGACCAGAACGCGGCGGCAGCAGACAAGTGCCGAGATCGGATTTTCATGGGAACCGTCGACGCGAAACTCTGGGCAGTCGACGCTGCGGATGGGCTCCCCTGCAAGGATTTCGGCGATGGCGGGCACATCAATTTGCTCGACGGCATCGGCGAAGTTCGACTCGCCGAGTACTACCCTACTTCCGCTCCTCTGGTCATTAATGGGCTCGTAGTCATCGGCGCATTCGTCAAGGATGTCCAGCGATTGCACGCGCCCAGCGGCGCCGTCCGCGCCTTCGATACCCGTAGCGGCGAATTGAAGTGGGTTTGGGATCCGGTGCCGCCCGATCAGCACGCGGTTTCGGCCAACGAAGTCAAACAGGGCGCAACGCTGACGCGCGGAACGCCGAATGTCTGGTCGCTGATGTCGGCCGATCCGGAGCGCGGGCTTATTTATGTTCCCACCGGCAACCCGGCGCCTGATCATTACGGCGGCAAGGAACGCGGCAACATGGACTACTACGGTTCTTCGGTTGTCGCCCTGGATGCCGCCACCGGTATTGTGCGATGGCACTTCCAGACGGTTCATCACGACCTTTGGGACTACGATGTCGCGGCCCAGCCCGTACTCTTCGAAAGAAATGTCGACGGGAAACCTGTGCCTGCATTGGTCGAGGCGACCAAAGTCGGACAAGTCTTTCTGCTCGATCGGACCACCGGAGTGCCGCTGTTCCCGGTCGAGGAGCGGCCCGTTCCAGCGTCGACCGTGCCGGGTGAAACCGCTTCACCGACGCAGCCTTTCGCCACCAAGCCGGCACCGCTTTATCCGCTCGAACTGTCGCACGCCGATCTATGGGGCCTGACCGGCTACGACAAGGGGAAATGCGCAGCGCAGTTCGATGCGCTTGACTACAAGGGCGTGTTCACGCCGCCTTCGTTGAAGGGCATCCTCGAATATCCCGGTCTCGGCGGCGGCGTGAACTGGGGCTCCGTGTCAATCGATCCGCATCGCAACCGCATGATCGTCAATCTTCAAGCAGCACCATTCGTCATCAAGCTGGAACGCCGCGAGGGCTATCACGGCAGCAGCGACGGCAGCGATCTGGTCGGATTCGGACCGCAGGAAGACACGCCTTACGTGGTGACACGCGGCCCCTTCCTGTCGCCGTGGAAAACGCCTTGCATCGCGCCGCCCTGGGGCAAATTGGTCGCAATCGATTTGACCACTGGTGAGCGACTGTGGGAGCGGCCGCTCGGCACGCTGCACAACCTCGCGCCCCTGGTCGGTGGCATGCTGAAGTGGGGGACGCCGAACTCGGGAGGAAACTTGCAAACTGGTGGTGATTTGATTTTCGTAGCAGCGACGATGGACCGCTACTTCCGTGCGATTGACGCGGATACGGGCAACGAATTGTGGCGCTACGAACTTCCCTACGCGGGCAACGCAACGCCGATCACCTATCGCGTAAAACCGCACGGCAAGCAATACGTCGTGATCGCCGCCGGCGGCCACGCACCGCTGGGCACCGAGCCGGGCGACGCGATCCTTGCCTTTACCTTGCCCGACTGAGGCCGCAGCGATGGAAACAAAAGCTACAGCCGAGATCACCTGGGACAAAACCGTCGACATCGTCGTCGTCGGATCCGGCGCCGGAGCAATGACCGCCGCATTGCGCGCACGGCATTCGGGATCGGAGGTATTGATCGTCGAAAAGGCGGCGCGCTATGGCGGCACTTCGGCGACGTCCGGCGGCGGCTTGTGGATTCCCGCGAATCACCTGATGGCCGATTGCGGCATCGCGGATTCCGAAGCGGACGCGCTGCGGTACATGTCGGCGCTGACCGGCGACGATGTTCCCAAGGCCAACGTCGCCGCCTATGTCGGCAACGCGGCGCGGATGCTGCACTGGCTGACCAACCACACCAAGGTGCAGTTTCAGGCGATGAGCTACTACGCCGATTATTACCAGCATCTTGCGGGGGCCAAACCGGGCGGACGCTCGATCGATCCGCTGCCGTTCGAAGCCAGCGAACTGGGCGAGGACTTTCGCCACATGCAGGAGCCCCACACGCAAACACGCGTGATGGGTTTGATGGGATACACCAATACCGAAGGCGCAATTCTGTTATCCAAGTCGCCGGGCTGGTTCAAGCTGATCATCAGTCTCGCCTTGCGCTATTTCCTCGATCTGCCCTGGCGGTTCCGCTCGCGCCAATCACGCCGGCTGACGATGGGCAATGCCTTGATCGGACGCTTGCGCAAGTCCCTGCTCGAAAGCGGCGTGCCTTTGTGGCTCAACAGCCCGGCAAAGGACTTGATCACCGATGACTCCGGGCGCGTCATCGGCTTGTGTGTCCGCCAAGACGGCAAGCCGAGCAACATCCGGGCTCGAAAGGCGGTGATCCTGGCCAGTGGTGGTTTCGAGCATAGCCAGGAGCTGCGCGATCGCTACCTACCCAAACCAACGAGCGCGCGCTGGTCCGCGGCGAATCCCTCGAACACCGGCGACATGCTGGTCGCCGCGCAAGCAGTCGGGGCGGCAACCGCACTGCTCGATGAAGCCTGGTGGGGACCGACCATCACCATCGAAGGCGAAGATCGGGCGCGCATGCTGTTCACCGAGCGATCGATGCCCGGCGCCATCGTCGTCAACACACAGGGCAAGCGCTTCTTCAACGAATCGGTCGCCTATACCACTGCCGTACAAGCGATGTATCAGCACGGCAATTTGCCTGCCTTTCTGATCTTCGACTCACGCTACAAGCGCAACTACCCGTTCGGTCCGCTGTTGGCCGATGGCATGCACCTGAACTGGCTGCAGCCGCGCACGATCAGGAACGCACTGCTGAAGCGCGCGAAGAGTCTGCCCGAGTTGGCGGCACTGCTCGGAGTCGACACACAGGGGCTCGTTGCAACGGTTGCGCGGTTCAATGCCTTCGCCGGCGTCGGCAAGGACGCGGATTTCGCCCGCGGTGAGAACCCCTACGACCTTCTTTATGGTGACGTGCGCATCAAGCCGAATCCCTGCCTTGCAGCGGTCACCGACGCACCGTTCTACGCCATTGAAATCTATCCTGGCGACATCGGCACGAAGGGCGGACTGCTGACGGATGCGCGCGGACGGGTCGTGAATTCGTCGGGCGCCGTGATCGAAGGGCTCTATGCAATCGGCAACTGCTCGGCCTCTGTCACCGGCCGCTTCTATCCAGGCGCAGGGGCGACGCTGGGCCCGGCGATGACGTTTGGTTTCCTGGCCGCCGAGCATGCCTGCACAGCGCGAGCTTAGGACACGGAATCAGAAAACCTGGCTGAACTGCGGTGCACCTTATGTCGATATCCATGACGCTGCTAGAGTTTTCTATAGAAGTGCGGCGCCAAACCGAAGGTTGCTAGTCCCTATGCGCATCACTAATCGAATGATCGATCACGAACTGCGGTGGATGGCCCGCGTTGCTCGCGTGTTGCTGCGCCCGACGACGCCGGCAGCGTTTCGCAGGCTCAAGTGGCTGACCTCGCTGCTCCGCAAAAGTGATCGACCCAAGGACCTGGAAGTGATCGAAACGCACTTGCCGCGCAGGGATGGGAAGCAGTTGCGTATCGTGATTTACAAGTCGTGCCATCCCAGCGGAAACAAGGTGCCCGGCATCTTGTGGGCGCATGGCGGCGGTTACCTTATCGGCGTGCCAGAGCAGGACGTTGCGGTTTTTCGCCGACTGATCGGGGCCAGCGAATGTGTGATCGTGGCGCCGGACTACCGGCTGGGATTCGAATCACCGTTCCCAGCGGCCCTCGATGACTGCTACGACGCACTCCTGTGGTTGCGCCAGCACGCCGAGGAGCTCGGCGTGCGGACTGACCAGATCGCGGTGGCCGGCATGAGCGCCGGGGGCGGCCTCACTGCCGCGCTGACGCTCTACGCACGTGACCGCGGCGAGCCGCGAATCGCGTTCCAGATGCCGCTGTACCCGATGATTGACGACCGCATGAAAACCGAGTCCAGCATCGACAATGACGCGCCGGTCTGGAACTCGGTGGCGAACGAGGTTGCCTGGCGGGTCTATCTGGGAGAGCTCTACGGCAAGGATGTGCCGCCATACGCCGCGGCGGCACGAGCCACGGACTACCGCGGACTTCCGCCCACGTGCACCTTCGTCGGCGATCTGGACCCCTTCAAGGACGAGACCCTGGAGTATGTCCGCAACCTGCGGCAGGCCGGTGTGCCGGTGGCGTGCGAGGTCTACGAAGGCGCCTACCACGGCTTCGACGTCCTCGTGCCCAAGGCCGGGATCAGCCGGAAAGCGACCTTGTTCTACCTGGACTGGTTCAAGTCCGCCGTGAACAAGTACCACGCGCTACAGAATTTGTAGAGCGGTTATCTGCTCCACCGGTCGCACTTATAAACTTTTGGTGCTGCGGTCGTCTAAATCGTGGTGATAAGGTCGCCGTTGAGACGTTTCCGATAGCTTCGCGGCGAATCGCCGTAGCGGTTCTTGAACCGCCGCGAAAAATACAGCTGATCGTCCCAACCGACGTGACCGGAGATGCTGGCAATGCTGAGGTCGGTGTTCGCCAGCAGTTCCTTGGCCTTGTCCAGGCGGATGGCGTCGCGCCACTGAATCAGGCTGACGCCGTACTGCTGTTTGAACAGCGTACCTAGGCGGCTCGGTGATAGCCGGGCCTGATCGGCAATGTCTTTGACGTTCAGAGCTTTGTTGTAGTGTCTCAGCATCAGATCGACGGCGGCGCCGATTCTCGGGTCGCTCGGCTCAACGGTTGAAGGATTTGCCCCGTGCGCACCGTGGTGTCGATTAAGCCGATACAACCGGATCAATAGATTTTCGATGATGTTGAAGCACAGCGCCTCGTTGATGTCGCCGCGCCGATAGCTGATCGTGGAAATCTGGTTGAGATCACTGCGAATCAGTTCCAGCTCGGCGCCCGCCGCCGGCGCAAGGATCACCGGCCTTTGCAGCGAGAAGATCCAGGCGAACAGGTCGAACCACTGCGGTTTGGCGCGAAAGCCGAGGCAGTGGCATCGCCATTCGGCGGCATCCGGTTGCCGCCCGGCTTCGCCGTCACATGCGGGGGGCACCAGCACCACGCTGCCGGGACGCAGGGTGCGCGTTGGCGCTTCCCCGGTGCGGATGAACCCGCTCCCGGCTTCTGTCACGTAGAGGGTCCAGAAGTCCGCTGCGTACGGGTGGTGGATCGAAAAATCCATCACGCTGTTCGGCCGGAATGTCGGATGGATGTAGAAGAAGTCGTGATGCGTGTGCGGCGAGTGCAGCTGAATTTGGATGGCGTCCGTCAGAAAGCGCCGCACATCGACCTGCGGCAGCGGCGTGCCTTGATCGTCGAAGCGCGAGCGCCAGTCCTGGCAGAGTCGCAGAAACCGATCGGTGTGCTGGAACGTGTCCCGGAAGACCTGCAGGTAGGCATCCGAGTGCGTGTGCGCATGCGGACTGGCGGTCCAGGGCGAGACTGTGAGCTTGTTCCAGGCCTCGACGACCGCACTGTGCTGATGCCTGCCGATTGCGAGGTCGCTGATCAGGCTGTAGTAGAACCCGGCCAGCGCGCGTTCCGGCTGCAGGTCAGTGAGATCGTCCATATCTTCGCGGGCTCTGTCTATTTTTTGCGACGGCGGCCATCACTACAATCAATCCAGCAACTGACTCGTCGAGCATCTGTACCTCATACGAGTCAATCGCTACCTGCATCTGAACAAGGCCTAAGCCCGGCGTTCCTGTACATCCGGCGGCGGCTACTGTCTTCACCTTAGGCGATCGAACCGTCCGCAGCAACCGGCTCCGATGTCTGCACGCGGAGTGGACCAGCGAGCGTTGTGCGCCTCTAGCGCAGCAGCCGACGTTACGTGGAGGGCCTTGATTTTCACGGTCGTGAAATCGTCCTGAGCACGCTGGGGACGCAAGGGGGGCAGAGGCCGTCGGTCAGACGATATCACTACACAGCGGAACTGACGTCCAGAGATCTGGCATCAGTCAAAAGGAGCAGAGCTGCGGTGACACAGAACGATGATCTCAAGTCACTGGACGACGCCTGGGACGACTTCATGCACAAGCTGAATGAAGCGCGGGCGGCGATGAAGGATCCCACTTACTTCACTCCCCCACCAGCGGACAGAACCAGCGCGGAGGGCTATCGCTACATGCTGGGCCACCTGCATCGGCTGATCGAAACCGAACTGCAGCAGGACGCCGACTTCCCCTACATCCAGCACCACCCGGCATTGCTCAGTAAATACACCATCGACAATGCGGACTGCTCCTATCTTTACGCACCGATCAAACCGGATGTGCTGTACCGCGTCACCGCCAAGGCGGCTGACTTCTCCCATTGGAACGGAGGAATCCGCAACCCATCGGCCAAGCGCTATGCGCCCAACTACGTCATTTTCGAGGCCCATACCGTCGCGCCAGGCGACAGCGGCGGAGTGCAGGAAAACCTCGACGGCAGCAAGGCGACCATAGGCAAGTTGGATTCGCTGGAAATTCAAGTCAACGCCGATGGCAGCTTCGAAATCCTGATCGGCCCCGCCCGACCCGAGGGCTATACCGGCAACTTCATCCCGACGACAGCGAAGAAGGACAGCGTGGTAGGACGTGGCGATGTACTCAAGCATGATATGCACGCCTCGCGGCTCTATATCCGTGAGTTGTTTGGGGATTGGGAAAAGGAAGCGCCGCTGGACGAGCTGTACATCGAACGGATCGGCGCCGCAGGCCAGTATCCAAAAGTACGGACCGCAAAGGACACCGCAGCACAGTTGCGCCAGCTGGGCCTGCTGGTCAAGAACCACATGACGTACTGGACGGCGCTGTACGCGCAACCTCTCGACCCGCGCCTGCTGTCGCCCCAACACAAGACCGGCTCCCTCGTCCCCTTGCCGGTCAACGACCTGTTCAAACCGCGCGCCAACACCACCAAGTCGGGCGGCGGGCAATCCACCAACGCCATGACCGCAGGCCTGTTCGAGCTGAAGGACGACCAGGTCCTGGTGATCGAGCTCGCCATGGCCGTGCAACCAGACCAGCTCGGGTTCCATCTGGCCAATTACTGGGGCGAGTCGTATGACTTTGCCAATCACGTGACCAGCCTCAATCACCTGCAAAGTTATCGCAGCAGCGACGGCGTCTATCGCTACGTGGTCAGCGCACGCGATCCAGGCATCCAGAACTGGATGGACACGATGAAGTACGAATCCGGTTATCTGACGGTGCGTTTTACCTACTCCACGATGCCGACCGCGGAGCAGCTCCCCAAGGTGAAAACCCGGCTGATTCACATTGATCAGTTGCGGGAATTCCTGCCGAAAGACACTCCGGTATTCAGCAAACAAGATCGAATTCAACAAATACGCATTCGGCAACGACATGTAGCCCAACGTTACCGCCAGTATTGATTGGCACTCAAAAAGCCGGAGCAAGCAGATGACAGCAAACGAAAGACAGGTGCCCCAGGCGAACTGGGTCCGGGAACTCAACACTGCCGGCCGCTATCTGGGTCCCGAGAAGGTGGTTCCGATGAACGTGGCGCAACTGCTGGAGGATGCGAAGGCCCAGACCGGACTGAGCGATTTCGGCAGCGACAGCTTCAGAGAAGGGCTCGAGGTTCTGATCGACGCCCTCAACCGGGAAGCACAGCTCAGCTTGATCGGCCGCCTGGTCGCGGGCGAAGAGATTCGGCGCGTGCTGCAGAGCCGCCTGCGCGTGATCGCGTTCGAGAAGCGACATCCCGAGGTGCAGAGCGAGAAAATCGCGGCGCCGGTGTTCATCATCGGCATGGGCAGGACCGGATCGACCATTCTTCACGAGTACCTGTCGAAAGATCCGGCGCACCGCGCACCGCTGCTGTGGGAAATGCGGCTGCCTTGTCCCATCGACAGTCGCTTGTCGCCGGAAGAGGACGTGGCGGCCCGCATCGCGTGGAGCGAGGCCGAGACGCGCATCCAATATGAGATCGACGAAAGCCTCGTCTCCAAGCATGAGCAGCGTTGGGACCTGCCCGAAGAGTGTTCCCAACTGATGGCCTACGAATTCAGGAGCGGTCATTTCTTCAGCCGTAACAATGTGCCGAGCTATGCGCAATGGAACGCCCGAGCCGATGTGCGGCCAGCGCTGGAGATGCACAAGCGCATCCTGAAGATCCTGCAATTCCAGTCCGGGAAGCAGCGGCGCTGGGTGCTGAAGTACGGCGGCCACATGCCGCACATACCCGCGCTGCTGGAGGTCTACCCGGACGCGCGCATCATCCATACGCATCGCGATCCGGCGGCGGTGGTGCAGTCCTTCGTCAGCCTGATGGCGAGCACGCGGCTGATGCGCTCGGACCTGTTCGATGCTGCGCAGGCTTCGGAAATGCTGAACGCCGGCATGTCGCGGATCGTCAACAAGGTCATCGCCGAGCGCGAGTCCGGTGTGATTCCGGCGGCGCAGATCGCGGACATTCACTTCAAGCCACTGATGGCCGATGCGCTCGGCGAAATCCGGCGCGCTTACGAGCAGCTCGGGCTTCCGTTCACCGAGCAAGGCAGTGCCGAGATCGAACGCTACGTCAAAGAACGGCCGCGAACGAAGCATGGCAAACACGAATATGCCTATGCGGACGTCGTCGACCTGGAACGCGAGCGTCAGCGCTACGCCGACTATGTCCGGCACTACGGAATCGAAGAGGAGCGTTGAGCCGGATACATCGGCGGCGACGCTCGAAGCGCCGCGATGGAACATGAATAAACAGAATCGATGGAGGATGAATGAACAGAATCAACGAATCGCTTGATGGCCGCGTCGCACTGGTGACGGGTGCCCGGCGCGGAATCGGCCGCGCCATTGCGCAGCGGCTGGCGGCGCATGGCGCGGCGGTGGTCATCGCATCCCGCACCGCAAAGGACGAAGGGGTCGAGGAAACGCTGGCGTCGATCCGGCAGGCGGGAGGCCGGGCGGCGATCGAGCCGCTGGACCTCGCCGATGCGACCTTCAGAGCGGGCTATATCGCAAGAGCCGCCGCGCATTTCGGACCGGTCGATATTCTGGTGAACAATGCGGCGACGAATAATTACCAGAAGCCGAGCGCGATGGACGACACCTATCGGCACAAGCTTTTCGAGGTCAACTTTCATGCGCCGATCGACCTGATCCAGCAGGCTTTGCCTGCCATGCGTGAAAAGGGCTACGGCCGCATCCTCAACATCACGAGTGCAGGGGCCACCGCGATGGAGATTCCTTATTCAGGCTCCGTGCAAGTGGTGTTGGGGCTCGTGTTCTATGGCGCTTCCAAGGCCGCGCTGGATCGCTTTACCCTGGGGCTTGCAACCGAACTGCACGGAACAGGCATTCATGCGAATGCGCTGCTGCCCTGCGCCGTCGTCATCACCGGCGGCAGTTCGCCCGGTGCGATCGCCTACCTGCGCACCAATCCGAGCGCCGGTGAGAGCGTCGAAATGATGGCCGAGGCCGCATTTCTGCTGACCGTGGCGCCTCTGAACGGCCGCGTTATGAAAAGTCGCCAGGTCCTGGAGATGCTTCAACAACCGCTGCACGCACTGGATGGCAAGACAGTGATCGGCGATGCCTTGACGCTACCAAAGCTGTAGCAGAGGTGGGCATGACTACCATCTCCGGCCGCTTGCAGGCTGTCCTTGCGAATAACTATCGAGGTGTCGAATGAAGCGACTGGAAAACAAGGTGATATTGGTTGCCGGTGGTGGCGGCATCGGCAGTGAGCTGGCGCGACGCTATGCCGGGGAAGGCGCGTCGGTGGTATTGGGGGATATGGATGCAAGCAGCGCCGGCAAGGTCGTCAAGGACATCGTTGCGGCGGGAGGCAAGTCAATCGCGACGCAATTGGATGGCAGCGACCAGGCGTCAGTCGCCGCGGCGGTCACCCTGGCCTGCGACACTTTCGGCGGACTCGATGGATTGCACGCCAATTTCGCGTGTTTCGCGGATGGAAGGCTGAACGTCGGCGTTCTCGATCTGCCTTTGGACGTTTACGACGAGATGATGCAAGTAAACGCGCGCGGATTCCTGATCTGCACCCAGAAGGTGCTGCCGTCGATGATCGCTCGCGGCGGCGGCTCCATCGTCTATACCAGTTCGGGAGCGGCGCACGTTCCCGGCGAAGTCAGAGTTGCTTACAGCATGAGCAAGGTCGCCGGCCACGCGCTGATGCGCCACGTGGCGACTCGTTATGGCCGCGACGGCATTCGCGCGAACGTCATCGCTCCGGGCCTGATCATGCATCCGAGCCTGGCGGCCGTCACTGGGCCTGAATTCGAGAAGCACGCGATCAGTTTGACGCCAATAAAATCCCGCCTGGGTCGTCCCGACGATATCGCAGCCCTTGGTGCATTGCTCATGTCTGACGAAGGCTCGTACATCACCGGCCAGGTGATCAGCGTCGACGGCGGAGCGACGATGCGTTCCTGATCCGGAAAGGATCGACACCGTGGATTTTCGTGCAGTGGAGAATTTGCAATGAATGGATCTGAAGAAGAGCCGGAGATCGAGGGGCTGATTGTCCCTGCTCGCAGGATTCCTGTCCCGAAGAGCATCAGCCTCGCTGCTCAAGAGTTTCTCGCGGCCGCAGTTCCAAGGACGGAAAATATCCAATGGACGCCAGAAACGATCGCCATGATCGATCGCCTTTTGGCGGAGCGGTGCGCGGCACTCCCTCAGCTGTTTCCGGCCGACATCACGACGCGCCAGCTTTCCGCAGCGTCTCTGTACGAGATCACCTCCAAAGCGGTCCCGAAAATCAATGCGGCCCGGGCCATGCTGTATTTCCATGGCGGCGCCTTCGTGGTCGGCGGCGGCTTGCTCGCGGCACACATGGCGCTGCCGGTCGCGGCGATGGCTTCCTGCAAGGTCTATTCGTCTGACTATCGCATGCCGCCTCAGCATCCATTCCCGGCGGCGCTTGACGATGCGCTCGAGGCTTATCGTTATGTGCTTGAGCGCTTCAAGCCGGAGAATGTGGCCGTGTACGGTGGTTCTGCCGGCGGCGGACTTGCTGCGGCACTGATCCTGAAAGCGCGCGATTCGGGTCTGCCCCTTCCGGGCGCGGCTGTTCTCTTCACTCCGGAAGCGGACCTGACGGAGTCGGGCGATACCTTCGAGACCAATGCAGTTATCGATGTGGTTCTGCAACAGCGCCTGACGGATTCGATCGCGCTCTATGCAGACGGTGCCGACCTTAAGAATCCTTATTTGTCGCCGGTCTTTGGAGATTTCAGCAAAGGCTTCCCGCCGACGATTCTGATCTCGGGCACGCGCGATCTCTTTTTATCGAACACCGTGATCCTGCACCGGGCGCTGCGGCGGGCGGGCATCACCGCTGAGCTACATGTCTTCGAAGCCATGCCTCACGGAGGTTTTGGCGGCGCGCCGGAGGATGCCGAGTGCCTTGCCGAGCAAATTCGTTTCATAGGCGAGCATCTCGCCTAAATTTTCAGAAACATTCTGCGTACGTCGCCGATCATGGCCCAGTACGGCGACGCCTGCAGAAAAAGACGTCGATCGAACCGCGTCAGGACACGCCGCAAGTCACCGGGCGGCGTCGACGATCAGCTTGACCGTTCTGGCGACATCGTTGCGGCGATAGCGCAGTTCGGAAACTTCGTCGGGACTGGGCTCATAGTAAATCGTCGCCCCGCGACCGGCGAAGACCACCGCGTCAGGCAGGAACGGATGCTCCTGATCCCGCACTTCAAGCGGCTTGTCATCGCCGCCTGCCTTGAAGAAGAGCTCGAATAAACTCTGAAACGAGAGGTTCTCGTCGCCGATCAGGTAGGCCTTGCCGCTCTTGCCCCTGGCCAGAGCACCGGCGACGGCGTCACTCAGCGTGTCGGTCGAGATGACATTGAGGCCGCCGGGAATCACGTAACGCTCGACCTGGGGCATGCGCCCGAGTGCCCATAGGGCAATCGCGTGATATCCCGCAACAACGAGCCCGGGAACATGACCCACTACAAATGGCGCATTCAATACCACTACGTGAAAATCATCCGATGCAAGGGCGCGTGTCCCCTCGTCGGCCGCGAGCCTCGAAGCGATGTAGGCGTTCTTCTTCACCAGATGAGGCGCAGCCTGCGGATAGAAACTGCCGATCAGGACTGCATGGCGCACCCCGGCACGCTTGACGCCGGCCATAAAACGCGGGACTGCCTCGGCATTGGCACGTTGCCAGTGGACATCTGCATCGGCGCCTGCCGGCACGTGCCGGACGTCGTTGCCTGCGGCGAATACGATCGCGTCGAACCGTGCCAGAAGATCGCGATCCGGCTCCTGCCCGATATAGTCAACTTGGTAAAACGGCATTTTCGCCAATGCAGTAGTCGCAGCGGGCGGTTTGCGTGCGGCGAGCTCAACGGCATGACCAAGTTCCTGCAAGCGCAAGGCCAGGTGGCCGCCAATCAGCCCGGTGCCACCGACAACGAGTATCTTCACGTTCGCACGCACTCTGTTCCAACTGACCGATCGCAGCGTCGGCGACGACCGGTGCGATGCTGGCGGCAAAACACTGCTTGGGCGGCGACAGGTTCGAATGTCTTAGGCATGGCGTAGCTACCACGGGGCATCGGGGCTGATGCACAACACCTCAGCATCGGGTGGTGCTGAGGTACTGGGCCATCGTCCTATCGCGAACCGTCAGCGCTTGCTGTCAGGCAAGTCTCCGCCTGATGCTAGAACTGGTACTTGGCGGAGAAAGCTATGTTGTCGCGGTCGGCGTATGGATGCTGCTCCACATTCGGCGTGCCCAGAAAGCCACTGTAGGTCAGGCCAAGGCTCAACCGCTGCAGGTAGCTGAACGTGATGCCCACCGAGTCACGCTGATCGCCTTCGCCGTACAGCGCGCCGAAGGTTCCCGGCGGTGGCGATCCCTTGGCGATTGCCGAGAAGGTGATCGGCACGGAAATGTCCCAGCCGGAGACCACATTGTTCCAGCCCGTTATGACCTGGGTGGAATACGCCCAGGCATTCTTGCTTCCATGACCTGTGCCATTGGTCAGCTCACTCACGCCACCGACCGGCGTGGCGCTGAGGATATGGATGTATTGCGCTTCTCCCACCAGCTGAAGCGAGTCCCAGAACCATCCGTGTCCCAAAGCCTGAATTGCGCTCGTGTCGAACTGCATGGTCTTGCCGCGGGTGTTGCTGGGGGAAGCGGGGTTTACCAGCAGATCGATGCCATCACGATAATCGGCTTCTCCGGCGACGCTCACGCCGAACACCTGCGTGGAGAAGCTCAGCGCCCCCATATGGATGCCGTCTTGATAGCCGAGGTTGTAGGACACCGGTACTTTTTGCCCAAGCACCTGCGTCGTCAGTGGTGCAGTCACCAATGGAATTGGCACACTAGGCGGTAAACCAATTGCTGTCAGAATGCCGCGCTCAACCGCCTGCAACGGCCCCTGCAAGACCTGTGGCAGCGTAACCAAAGGCGCAATCAAGACCTGATAGCCCGGGTTGAGCGATATCATCGGTGCGGTGTCGGTGTAGCGCAGGTAGTAGGCACCCACACTGGTCTGATCCGTCAGCCGGAATTTCAGACCGGCACCGTATTGGCCGAAGTTGCTCGGTTTGAGGTCGGGCCCGCGTGGTGCGGTCCATATCTGCGGCGTGCCGGGAACCAGTTGCCCGAGCGGCAGGTTCAGCGGAGCCGGTAGCGGGATTCTATAAAACGGATTCTGACTCAGGTAGATAAATTGCGAGCCCGGACCAACCACGTCCGCAGTCGAAAAGAAGTCTCCGGCCGGACTCAGTTCGGTGGGTTTGAATTGCAGCTTGTAGTAGCCGACAAGGGTCAAATCTTCGGTGAGGCCCATTTTGAGCGCCACCTGATAGGTAGGCAGCAAGAGATCCTTGACTTCAATCCCCGGGATGTTGGCCTTGGTGGCGTCCGCCGGCGACATCGCGGTTGCCATTCCCGAGAAGAACAGCGCCTCGCCCCAGGCATTCACCTGTCTGCCGATGCGCAAGTCGATGTCCTGCTGAGGGCCAAGCCGCCAGTTTCCGTACGCATACGCATCGAGCAGGCGAAGCCGCTGACCGTCGTAGTAGCGAGCGCCCCGCGTAAACTTATTGTACTGGCCCGTCTTGTTAACGGTATCCGGTGAATCGTTGTCATTCGGGTGGTGATAGACCTGGTCGTAGAATCCATCGCCGCTCAGAGAGAGGCCATAGTTGGGGCCGTGGACGATCAGTTCCGCCAGACCGCTGACGCGATTGTTGATCAGGCTGTACTGCTTGAAGTTGCGGTCGCCGTCGTCGTAGTTGACGGTTGTCGGCAACATGGTGGTGGCGTTCACCGGCCCGTTGGTGAGACTGCCGCTTGGATCTTTCAGCCGCATCAACGCGGAGTAGTTGACGGTCAGTTTGTACTCCGCCTCGAAATCGCCGCCGAGGTCGATGCTGCCGGCATAAACAGGAACGCTGAACGTCGCCGCCCCGATGGTCCCGGCCAGTGCACATGCCAGTCCGGCGGTCCGCTGCAGAATGATCTTGTGTTGACGCTTATTCATCTGTTCTCCCTCCCAGTCCCACTTTTTTCTTACGTCTGAAAGCCGCTGCAGCCCAGTACCCAATCGCAAAAGCCGTTGATCACAAACCCGGTCCGTTTCTTCCGGGTCGTTCGTGATGCGAAAAGATGCACCGACGCCATTAGTATTTTTTGGCGTCGGGCTCTTTCATTGGAACTGGCAACTGCCCCAGCACATAACTCGAACTACCGACGCGTGACTCTGGTGCGCCTAGTGACCATGCTCGGCTGACTTTGGCCCGTACAGGTCCAGCGTGTTATTCGGGTCGTTGAGCTTCCACCAGGTACCCGTTTCATTCACCAGGTATGCGACCTCGTAGTTTCCCGACAGCAAATCCTGATAAATGGACACACCGCGGTGGTAGCACGCGCATTCCGCGGAATAGTGATAGTCGATCCACGACGCGCGCCAGAGCAGACCACGCGCGTCATAGATGTCGGACCACAGTGCAAACCACGAGTCCTCGTCGGCATACAGGATGCGACGCTTGTAGATGTGACGCACACCGGGCTTGGTATTGCCTTCGATCACCCATACCCGATGCAGCTCATACCGCTGGTATTCCGGATTGACCGTCTTCGCGCCGAGAATGTCCTTGTACTTCAGCGACGGATCGTTGATTTTGAAGTTGTTGTAGGGGACGTAGATTTCACGCTTGCCCACCAGCTTCCAGTCGTACCGTTCCGGGCTGCCGTTGAAGAGATAATCTTCGTCCACCGTGCGTTGGCCGGAGGGGGGTTCGGGATAGTCGAAGCCGACGTCCGGCAGCTGGCGTACCCGCCGGGTGCCCGGATTGTATTGCCAAACCGCATTATGATTTTTTGCGAAATTGCTCGGCACTTGCGCTACGTTGAGGGAATCTTTGTCGCGCGGCGGCGCCAGCAGCCCGTCCCAGGCAAAGGTGTTCCACTCGCCTTGCGGCAGGCCGTATGCGTTGAGGTCAAATGGCAGCCGGATGGAGCGGAAACGATGCCGTGCCCAGGAGGTGCTGCCGTTGGCGTAGATGTCGGCCGAGTCGTAAATGATGGCCTCGTTCATCGCGCCGTAGTTGTTCAGCGTGATGTTCCAGAGCGCTTCCAAGCCGCTCTGTGGAAACGGGAAGGCCTGCGCTCGGGTTACCGACGTCGCCCCGAGGCCGTTGTCGATGAGTTCCGCGTTAAGTGCATTCGTCTTTGCCGCCTTGCAGACGCCCTCCGGAACACGGAAGTCGCGATGGCTGGGGTAGACATTCATCCGAAATTCGGCCGGATAGTGCTGGAACATGCCCTTTTGGCTGTCCGTCAGCTTGTCGGCATACTTCGCCATGTTCTGTGCAGTGATCGTGAACAGCGGCTTTTCGTCCGCGTAGGGACCCGGATCGTAGCCGCTCTTGCTCTTCATCCCCGGCCACGAATCCAGCCACTTGCCGCTGTACTCGGCCACGCCACCTGGCGTGCCAGCCTTCTCGGCACCCGTACAGGTGTACTTGTCTCCGCCAAGCTGATTGGCTTGGTCAGCGGGCACTTTTGCCAACGAGGGAAACGCCAGGAACCCGGCGCTCAAGACCAACAGAAAAGATACACCCGCAGATTTCAGCTTTATCACGTTGCTCCTCCAATTCGGATCCATGCGGACCTCTTCGATGCTGCTCTACGGATGCGGCTACTAGCGCTGCCAAACTTGTAGTACCGGCAACAAACGGTCTCGGCGCTGCAAAGCGCCACCCTGAGATTTTTTTATATTGGCCCCCACGCTGTGCATCTTAAACATGCATCTGCGTAGTGTTGCGCCTGCAGCACATCCTTGAGCTTTACGGTACAACAGGAAAACATTTCTGTCAAAAGGTTTTCATCTCTGCGTTGAGTGCCGATGCATTGGCGCTTCCGTCGGCAAGGCGTCCGGGCACTCGCCAACTACCCAGCCAAACATGTTTCGACCAGATCGTGGGCACCGCAGCGCAGATGCCCGGCGGCGCGGGCGCGAACTGGCTCTGAGCGATGCGGACGCCGCCATGATCAACTTGATCATATAACTGATATATCTTATTGTGCCGTCATGCGGCACAGTCGGTTCGGATGTGCCGCATGGAAAGGTATCGGTTTGCTCACGCTGGAATGAATGTCGAGCTTGTGCTGAACGTAGCGGGCGCTTTCGGAGGCGCTGAGTGATAGCTCAGCAGAACCGTTGCTCCGTCCTCGTAGTGCTTTCGCTAGACTGCATAGAGCTTCGACGCGCGTAAAACGAGTCCGGCCAACGCAACGGAGTTGGATCATGACTATTAAGACCGTTAAATCGTTTTGTCGAAGCTGCGCGGGTCACTGCGGCATGGAATTCGATGTGGAGGACGGGCACATCGTCAAGGCCCGTGGGGACAAGGATCATCCCCTGACTAAAGGGTATTTCTGCATCAAGGGCCTGGCGAGTGTCGACTTGCACAATGGTGATGGTGCAGACCAGCGTCTTAAGTCGTCGAAGAAGCAACTCGACGACGGCAGTTTCGTCGACATAGATGCCGAGGTCGCGCTGGACGAAATTGCTTTACGGCTGCGTCAGGTCATCGATACCTATGGGCCGGAAAGTGTGGCGGTATGGACCGGCACGACCAGCTATATGGGCGCCGGCATGCTGACCACCCAGAGCATGCTCAAGTCGCTGATGTGCGAAATCGGCACTCCGCATTTGTTGTCGGCCATGTCGCTCGATCAATCGGCGAAATGGGTGACCGCGCTACGGATGGGCGCGTTCGCAACGGGAAAGAGGCTTCCTTCGCTAAGCCAGAACCTCGACGTCATGATGCTGATCGGTGCAAACCCGGTGGTCTCTCACCAGGGCGCTCCATTGAACCCGGCCAGTGGTTGGAATCCCGGCAAGGCCTTGCGTGATGCCAAGCGTAACGGCACCAAGCTGATCGTCGTGGATCCACGCAAAACGGAAACAGCGCGGCTGGCCGATATCCATCTGCAGATCATCCCGGGGCAGGATGCTGCACTGATGGGCGGACTGATCAAGATCCTTCTCGACAACGGCTGGCATGACCAAGACTTTTGCGACCAGTTCGTGGATCACCTGGACCTGCTGCATCGAGCCGTCGCCGTGTTCGACTTGCAAAGTGTCGCGCGACGTACCGGATTGCCAGCAGAGTTGATCGAGCAGGCTGCGCAAATATTGCGCGATGCAAAGAAGGTGAGCATAGGTTCGGGCACGGGCCACAACATGGCTTCGAATTGCAATCTCTCGGAGCACCTCACCGAGGCGCTGAATGCGATCTGTGCCGGGTACAAGCGTGCTGGAGAAGAGGCGGCGGCCGGGTTCATCAATATCAATTGCGCAAAGGAAGCCGTATATCCCCCTACGCGGACTTGGGAGAAAGACGGTCCGCGCTTTTCATCAGAAGGCGCTGGACGTCTGATGGGCGAATTTCCAGCGGCATTGCTGCCGCAGGCAATATTTGAAGGGCAGATCAAGGCGCTGATCATCGTTGGCGCAAATCCGGCGGTCTCTATTTCCGACCCCAAAAAAACGCGTGCCGCACTGGAACATCTCGATCTCTTGGTAACAGTTGATCCGCGCATGACGGAGACGAGTGAGTTGTCGGACTACGTCATTGCTCCTGCCTTGCCCTACGAGAAGCACGACATCGCAGCGCTCACCGAATCATGGGGAATGGTGCCCTTCATGCAGTACACCCCGCCCGTTCTCGAAAAGCCCGCGGGTGTGATCGAAGATTGGGAGTTCGTTTGGGGGCTTGCGAAAAGGCTGGATGTTCAACTTACCTTGAAGATCGGGCCATACGGTGCGGAATATGGATTGATCCCCGGCGGCCTTAAGGTCGACATGCAAAACAAGCCCAGCGTCGACGATTTTTTTTCCTGGGCCTACAGCAATGCGCCGGTCAGTTACGCGGATCTAAAGCGGCAAGCCTGCGCCATATCGCCGGACGTCGCGCCCGTGCTTATTCAGCCTGCAGACAAAGACGATACGGCTCGCCTGGATTTGATGCCCGATGATGTTCTGCAGGAACTCCACGATTATTTAGTCAAGACGGCGGATGCAAGTTACGACTATCTGCTGTGCTCCCGGCGCCTGCTGGAGATCATGAACAGCTCGTTCCGTTTGAATGAGCGGATCAAGGCTCGGTACCAGGCGAATCGCTTGTTCATGAATCCGGAAGACATCGCGGCGGCCGGTCTGCAAGATGCTCAGGCCGTGGAAATTCAATCGAAACACGGAAAGATTGCGGGACTTCTGGCGGAAGATCGCACGCTTCGCCGAGGCGTGGTGTCGATGACGCATCACTGGGCTGCAGAAGAAGGCGTGCGCGATGGGCATACCGCCAATCTGATTTCGATTGATCCCCGCGAGCTTTCGACGATCAACTACATGCCGCAGCAATCTGCGATACCGGTGAACGTCAAGCCATTGAAGGGCGGGCTACGGACCGGCGCTGCGGCATCTGCCACAGAAGCAGGCTCGAAAGTGTCCGCTGCTTAGCCGCGCATAGACTTGAAGGCCCGGCTGAAGCGGCGTTGGGCGCATAGCCTTCTGCCACGCCCGCGGCAGGCGCGGGCTATTCAGTCGCTGGCGCCACTTGCATGCGTCCGACGTCGCGCAGTGGCGACAGACCATAGAGCCGGCTGTATTCCCGGCTGAACTGTGACGGGCTTTGGTATCCCACGTTGTAGCCTGCGGTGCCGACGTCCAGGCGCTCCATCAACATCAGGCGGCGCGCTTCGTGAAGGCGGAGTTGCTTCTGATACTGCATCGGCGTCATTGCGGTGACAGCCTTGAAGTGATGATGCAGCGAGGAGACGCTCATGCCGACGCGCTTCGCCAGTTGTTCGATGCGTAGCGGCCGCTTGAAGTTCTCTCGCAGCCAGGCGATGGCCTGGCCAATCTTGTTGCTGGGGGTCTCGGTCATCGCGATCTGCAACAGGCGCGGGCCGAACGGGCCAGTCAGCAGGCGGTAGAGAATCTCCTGCTCGATCAGCGGCGCCATGACCGGAATGTCCGCGGGTCGATCAAGCAGTCGTAACAGTCTCACAGCAGCATCGAGGAGATCCGCCGGAGCGGCGTTGACAGCCACGCCTCGCATTGCGTCTGGGGCAACAATCGAGGTCGCAAGCTTGACCCGGCCGAGGACTTCTCGCAGCCGGTCCGGTGCGATCGCCATGCCGAGACCCAAGTGCGGCGCTGCAGGGCTCGCCTGCGTTACGCGGGACACGACCGGCAGGTCGATCGAGACCACGAGATAATCGCCAACACCGTAACGATAAATCTCCCGCCCGAGCCCCAGGCTCTTGGCGCCCTGTACCACGAGCGCGAAGCAAGGCCATTGGGCGAGATGCAGGGGCTGCGTCGGGGATGAGCGCCGATTAAAGAAAAGGCTGCTGATCGCAGTCGAGTACTCGCCGTCGCTCGCAGCGAAACGGGCAATGATCGATGCCATTTCTTGATGTGGATTAAGGGTCGATATCAACGCAGACCTACCATATCTCTGAGCTATCGTGGCGTCTCGATCATATTCGATCCTGCGCACTGAACGAGCCACTCCGAAGCAACTTTGCAGAATCGTATAGAACTCTTGCAGGATCGCGATAACGCCGGATGGTCGCCTCATCGCATAGTTCCGCCATCGGGAGCGTGCTCCTGGCTGCACTCAAAGCGGAGCATCCAATGACGAACCCATCCTCGCCAATTTCAAGCAAGGTCGTGCTGATTACCGGCGCCAGCAGCGGCATTGGCGAGGCCACAGCCCGCCACCTCGCCGCGAACGGCCATCAGGTGATTCTCGGCGCGCGGCGCTCGGACCGGATCGCCGCAGTCGCGCAGGACATCCAGCACGCCGGCGGCGAAGCGTTTCATCAGGTGCTCGACGTGACCGAGCTGGACAGCGTCAAAGCCTTCGTCGCAGCCGCGCACGAGCGTTACGGCCGGGTCGACGTGCTGGTGAACAATGCCGGCGTCATGCCGCTGTCCCTGGTCGAGGAATTGCGGATCGACGAGTGGAACCAGATGATCGACGTCAACCTTCGTGGCGTGCTCCACGGCATCGCCGCGGTGCTGCCGATCATGCGCAAGCAAGGCGCCGGACACATCATCAATGTGGCCTCAGTCTCGGCGTACCGGGTCGATCCGACCGCCGCCGTCTACTGCGCGACCAAGTACGCGGTGCGCGCACTCTCCGAAGGGCTGCGGCAGGAAAGCAAAGACTTGCGCGTGACGGTCGTCAGCCCTGGTTTCACACGCACTGAACTGTTCGATGGAATCGGCAATCCGCAGATCAAGGCGGCGGTGCGCGGAATGTTGGAACAGGCATCGATACCAGCTACGGCCGTCGCGGAAGCGATCAGCTTCGCCATCAGCCAGCCGGACAATGTCGACGTCAATGAACTGGTCGTCCGTGCCACTGCGCAAGGATGAATCAAGCGACCGATCAGATAAGGCAGCCGGAACAGGAGCTCGCACCATGCAGGATCATCATCGCTGCGCCTGGGCGGAGGACGACCCGCTGATGCGCGCTTACATCGTCAATGTATTTGCCCAGGCATAACGCCGTCGTAGACTCGAGCCAACTCAAAGCGCGCGCCGCCCAATAGCTTGGCGCGCCAATCGCGCTGAACCGCGAGGTCTTTCAACACCTGATCCTGCAGCACTTTCTCCTGGATATCGGCAGCGGCGGCGAGATCGGCCTGCAAGGCAGCGATGCGGGCGCGCTGCGCGGAGATGTCGTCGTCGACCGTCGCTTCGGATATCGAAGCATGCGTCGAAGCGATATCCGTCGGAGCCGGTAGCGCGTCTGCGGTGGGCGGCGCCGCTGCCTGCGGCGACGATGAATCGTCGATCGAATCCTTGCGCATCGGACCGAGCGCCTGAAGGCGGCGCTCCCAGTCGCTTGCATTGGCGGTCAATACTTCAAGATCGCGATAAGTGGCAAAACCGTCTTGAAAAGCACGTTCCGCGAAACCGTCGCGAAGATACGGCGCGATCTGCGGAGACGGCAAGCGCGTCAGATGTCGCTCGAAGCGCACGCCATCGGTATGCCCCTGCCGAAGCACCGCGGGAATCCAGCGCCCCGTGACGACGTATTGCTGTGCGCCGTCGATCGCCCCGATGCCTTGTTCCAAAGCTTTGACGGCGCGCGTATACAGCTGCGCTGCTTCCTGATGCGCCCCGATACGGTCGAGCGCCCAGCCGACCGCCAACATGCCTTCCGGCACCGTGCTATCCGCGGGATCTCGTTCGATCAATACGGACCAGACCGCCAGCGCACGTTTCAGCTGTGCGTCGTCATCCGCGCTGAGCTTTGCGATCGCATACGGCCGCAGGTGATAGCGCTGATAAAGATTGTGGTCACCCAGATTGCGGCTCTGCGCGCCGATGGTTTCGGGCGGCGCGCCGACGATGCGCTCGTCGCCCAAGGCCACCGGCGTTTGCACCGTGCCGGCTGGCGCGAGATACGCCCAGCCAAGATTGAGCAAGGCACGATTCGAGAACGGACCGCGCAAGTGAACGCGTTCCAGCGTCGGAATTGCACTCGCCCCTTGACCACTGCGCACGAAATAAGCCCCGACCATTACATTGGCTTTGTCGCTCAAAAATTCGAGCTCGTCGGCGCTACCCGCAACCGCACCGACGCGGTCCAGAACCGTAACGCCCTGCCCTGCCGCGCCACTCGCCAACAGCGAGACGCCGAGGTTGTAGTAGCGGACGTAGCTGCGGAAGTCGGCATCGTTCGCCGTCTTGCGTAAGAGCGCGATCGCCTCGCGGGTGCGCCCTTGCGCAAGCAGCAGCCGCGTTTGCAAATCCTGCCAGTCCGTAAGCGCAACGCCGCCGGTCCGATGCGGCACTTTGACCAAGACTTTTTCAGCGGTATCGAAATCACCGCGCTGGTAAAAGGCCTCCGCCACGCGCAACCGCACCGCTGCGAGATCCGCCGTGGCAACGCCACTTTGGGCGGCACGCTCCGCGATCGTCTGGGCGCGATGGAGCATGCCGTAACTTACGAGTACATCTGCGAGCACGCAGTAGTAAGCCGGCGCCATCGACGTGGGTGCCCATTCCGATTGCAAGCGCGAAAGGCGCGCCGCCGCCACCAGATAGTCGCCATTTTTTGCGAGGAATCGAGCATTGCGGATTTTTGGATCGTCGATATCGCCCGGGACGTAGCGACCGCTTGTGGGGTGCGCGTCGCCGATCAGTGCGCGCAGCAGCGGCGCTCCCCATTGACCCGCTTTCTCCGCTACCGCGGCCCAGGTTTGAAGGTGCAAAGTCGCCGGCGATAACACGTCATCGCGCCCGAGCGTAAGTTCCAGCTCGGCGCGCTGCGCCTGCTTCAAAAAGGTGCCGGTGAACTCTACTGGGCTCGGAACGTCCTGCGGCGCGCCCTGTCGGGCTTGAATGAGGTACTGGGCATGAATGCGATGTTCGCCGACCGCGGCACTGAAATGCGCCAGACGATAAAGACCATCGGCATCGAGCGCCTCTGATTCGCCGGGCCCGAACACGTAGCTGAACGGCGGCTGCTCATCGATGCTGACGCGCGCGGAAACAATCCTGAGGTCCGACGCCTGCGAACCCACATACAGCGTGACGCTTGCCTTGGTCGGAAAGCGGATACGCTCATCGGTGGTTTGCGCCTGAACATTGATGTCGAGTGCCCGCTCCTTCAATTGTTCTACCGTCGACGCGAATTCAGGCAGCGCCGCGGCGACACGTCCGGCGTAGAAGACGCCGACGGCGGCCAATACAAGAAACCTGCAGATGCGCGCGGCCATCAGCGCCGACTCAGCGCCGCCAGTTGCACTAGGTGCGGGACATCCGCGCCCGCGGGGTCGACGGGCTTGCCATTCACAAGCAGCTCAAAATGCAGATGCGGCCCCGTGGCAAAACCCGAGGCACCGACGAAGCCGAGAACGTCGCCACCGCGCAGCACCGATCCCGCACGAAGGCCGGGCATGATGCGATGCAAGTGCGCGTATACCGTTTCAACCGCGCGGTTGTGACGAATCCGCACAAAAATACCGGAATGGCTGGATTCGCCAGCGGCTTCCACGACACCGCTGCCCGCAGCGTAAACCGGTGCGCCGCTGGGCGCGCCGTAGTCAATGCCCGAATGAAACACCGGCCGCCTCATGACAGGGTTGAAGCGCATGCCGAATGGCGACGTCACCACCAAATGCGATAAGGGCGCTCTCAAGGCTGTGAAGTCGCCCCAGGATTGCGTCGGCCGCTCCGATGCCGAGCGCGCGGATGTCGGCGCGGCAAACGAGCGATCGGCAATGGACTGCGCTGCCGTCTGCCGCGTCAGACTGACGCTGATGATCAGGCCAATTGCCATCGTCCGACGGATACGTTTTAACGTCATGATCGAATGCTCCTGACACGCCGCTGCATGATGCTTGCCGCGGCGCTTAACCTGGTTCTGCATCCGCGGTCGACGATCGAGCGATCTCATCGATAGAGACCATGCACTATCCTTTGGTCTTCAACGCCGCATTCCGCTCGATCTCGGTATTGATGAATTTGACCCAGTTGCTCGCGGCATCGTGTTCGCTCGACGATGCAGACGCCGCGGCAAATGCGTCTTTCGCCTGTTGCAGTTTGTTGCCGTTGTAGAGCGCTGTGGCCATCTGCATCTGAATACTCGGCGCATTGTCGAGGTCTTTTGCGTGCAGCGCGGCGTTGAAAGCTTCTGCCGCCTTGGGCCAATCGCCGAGCTGATTGTAGGCTTGACCCAAGTAGGTGAAGTGCTTCGCTAAGCCGCTCATGGCGGAAAGCTTGACCAGCACCGGAACCGACTGTTCGATGTCCTTCGCCAGACTCATCGCCTGTGCCAACAGCTGCAAGGTTTCGACATTGACCGCGAGCGTCTTGTCTTTCATCTTGGCGATGATCAATTCCACCGCGCGCTGCGGTGCATCCTGGGCCAAATACAGGCGCGCCAGATTCAACACGTCGCTGGTGTTGGTGACGTAGCCGCCCAGGTAAGCCGCGTGCATGACCTCCAACTGCTTCTTCTGGTCGCCGGCCAGCCCATACAAGCCGGATAGCTGCAGGAAGTAAGTATCCTTGGGATAGTTGGTGACCAGCA
>JAQGNU010000061.1 GCA_028291645.1 Nevskia sp. | reverse complement strand
AGCTGGTCTTCAGGCACCGGTACCGCATCGCAAGCCTCGCAGTAGATGATCGGGATCGGGCAACCCCAGTAACGCTGCCGCGAGACGCCCCAGTCGCGCAGGCGATAATTGATGCGGCGGCGACCGACACCGAGCGCTTCGAGTTTGGTAGCAATGGCGTCGAACGCCGCATCGAACGCCAGGCCGTCGAATTCGCCGGAGTTGATACAGATGCCGCGCTCGGTGGTACAGCCGCTATTACTGGCCGCTGCCATCGCATCGAGCAAGGCCTGCTGCGCCGGCCGTTCGACCGCATCGTCTTCGTCGGACAAACTGCCAAGCGTGGCGGCGCGCTGTTCCAGCGCCCACTCCGCCGCGCTGGCGATGACCTTCCTGATCGGCAGACCATGCTTGGTCGCGAATTCGTAATCGCGCTCGTCGTGCGCCGGCACCGCCATCACCGCGCCGGTGCCGTAACCCATCAGCACGAAGTTGGCCGCCCATACCGGCACGCGCGCGCCAGTCAGCGGATGGATCACGTCCACGCCGAGCGGCACGCCGCGCTTCTCCATCGTCTCCATCGCCGCTTCGGTGACGTCGCCGCGGCTGGTTTCGTCGACGAACGCGGCGACCTTCGCATCGCGCTTGGCCGCTGCCAGTGCCAATGGATGCTGTGCGGCGACGACCAGGAACGTGACACCGTAGAATGTATCCGGCCGCGTGGTAAAGACCGTCAACTTATCGGCGTCATCAGCCAGCTTGAAATCGATCTCCAGCCCCTGCGAACGCCCGATCCAATTGGCCTGCATCGTCTTCACCGCATCCGGCCACTGCTCCAGCCCCGCCAGATCGTCCAGCAGTTCGTCGGCATAGGCGGTGATCTTCATGAACCACTGCGGCACTTCGCGCTGCTCGACGATTGCACCCGAACGCCAGCCTCGGCCATCGATCACCTGCTCGTTGGCGAGCACGGTCTGATCTACCGGATCCCAGTTCACGCGCGAGTTCTTGCGGTAGACCAGGCCCTTCTTCAGCAGCTGGATGAAGAACCACTGCTGCCAGCGGTAATAATCCGGCTCGCAGGTGGCTAAGCGGCGCGACCAGTCGTAGGCAAAGCCGAGGCGCTTGAGCTGCGCGCACATCGTCTCGATGTTCAAATACGTCCACTGCGCCGGCGGCACGCCATTCTTGATCGCCGCGTTCTCCGCCGGCAGACCGAAGGCATCGAAACCGATCGGCTGCAACACATTGCGCCCGCGCATGCGCTGATAACGCGCGACGACATCGCCGATCGTGTAATTGCGCACATGCCCCATGTGCAGCTTGCCGCTGGGATAGGGGAACATCGACAGGCAATAGAACTTGTCGCGTGTAGCATCTTCCACTGCTTTGAAGCACTGGCTCTGCGTCCAGAATTCCTGCGCGGCGCGCTCGATGTCCTTGGGGATGTACTCGGCAATCATCGTCAATGGTTTCTTGAGGTCTCTGGGAATTGCAGCGAATTGCGGCGCGGCCGTCACTTCGACCGGCGTCAACGGCTCGCGTCGACGACCTTGATGCCGTAACTCGGGAAAATCGCATCGGATGTCATGACCGCCAATGCCATATCTAGCGCCTGGGCGATAATCAAGCGGTCGAACGGATCGCCGTGATGTCGCGGCAAATGGCCGGCGCGCCAGAACAAACCGGGACTCGTCGGCAGTATCTGGAATCCGGCTTCAGCGATTTTGTCGACGAAATCGTCCGGCAGATCGATGCCACCGCGCGCATGCTTGATCGCCAACTCCCAGACCGATGCGACGCTAATGCCCACCGGATCGTTCTGCGCCTTCAGCAAGGCTCGTGCAGTCTTGCCGAGGTGCTTCGAGCCGTCCATCGCCCACAGCAAAGCCTGACTGTCCAGCAGCAGCGAAATCATTCAGGGCTTATGCAGATGGCTTTCGTTAAAGCTGCGCGCAATCTCCTCATCAAGATCCGCGAAGTCACCGTGAATCTGAATCTTGCCCTTGAGCGTTCCGAGCTTGATCTTCGGCCGCTCCTCGCGCACCGCAATCAACTCCACGAACGGCTCGCCCGCCTTGGCGATAATCACGCGCTCGCCCTTGCGCGCACGCTCCGCCAGCGCGGAAAGCTGCGTCTTGGCTTCGTGCATGTTGACCTGCATGGGGTATCTCCAGTTGCTTAGCTAATATTAGCTAATGCTTGATAGTGAGTCCATCCGCGCCAATAAAATCCGCCGGGCGCCTGCCCTTGCGTAGTGAACCTAGTTGTCAATCCCAACCAGCGCGTGTTCTGTGCGAATGACCCAAAATCGAGGTCATATGAACCGGTCATGAGGTCGATCCATATTGGGCATCGTGCCCAAATCGACGGCAGAGCAGGTGCCGCTTTATCTACAGAACCATGGCGAGGGGCATGCCCGCGCCGCCATATCGGAGCTGCTTCATCCGCCAATCAGCGCCGTCGGTCCGCGCGATATGCGGAACCTTCCGCCTGCGCCGCGTGCGCGCCGCGCGTCGTCGACACCGATCAGCGACCGACCGACGCTCAAGCGACCACATCTGACAAATTTTGACTAGAGCCGACCAGAATTGCTGTTGCGCTGCGGCATCGCCATCGCGCAAAACCCTGCAGCACCTTAGTTTTAACTGCACCGCGAACGCCGTCGTCGCGTGGCATGCCGGTTGCGGAACGAGTGGGCGCAGTGCGCTGCGAACTAGCCACACACCCCAAGGGAGAATTATATGAAGAAAGTTCAACAAGGCTTTACGCTGATCGAACTGATGATCGTGGTTGCGATCATCGGCATTCTGGCCGCAATCGCGATTCCGGCTTACCAGGATTACATCGCGCGTGCGAAGGTAACTGAACTCGCAACGGCGGGCGACGCATGCAAGACGTCAGTTGCCGAGTACGCGCAGTCGCAGAATGCACTCCCGGCAGACACCTCCACCGCCGGCTGCTCAAGCAATAAGACCGACTATGTCGAATCGCTGGCGGTTGCTACAGGCATTATCA